>NZ_JBFAIS010000010.1:61157-257792 GCF_040654795.1 Streptomyces sp. NPDC050617
GGGGCCGGAGCAGTAACCCGATGGAGAATCCGGGGCGTCGGCTGGACGGTAGGACGGAGAACACGCAGGGCGTGCCGCAGCGGGATCCCGGCAGCACGGGGGACGACGCGGGCTCCGGGGGCCGGAGCAGTAACCCGATGGAGAATCCGGGGCGTCGGCTGGACGGTAGGACGGAGAACACGCAGGGCGTGCCGCAGCGGGATCCCGGCAGCGCGGGCGACGACGCGGGTTCGGGTTCCGGTGGTCGGAGCAGCAATCCGATGGAGAATTCGGGGCACCGTCTGGGCGGTGGGAAACCGGATCCCAACGGGATCTGGAAGGAACCGCACCCGGACGGCCGGACCAATGGGCCGGCGCAGGCTCAGCGGACCGGGCGGGGTCACGATTACCCCGCGACTCACTACAACCGTCCTGTCGACAGTGACTTGGGCGGGGGCGACAAGGTCGGCGGTCGGCCGGGTGACACGGTCGGCCGGGACCCGTTCGCCGGCCCGGGCAAGGCGCTCGGCGGGGGGCAGAAGGATCCGTTCGGTCACAACGAGCCGCGTCCGGAGCGTGCGTCGGGCGATAAGGGCGCGGGTGACTCGCTGGGCGGTGCGCCCAAGCCGTCGGGGCGCAAGGATGCCGGTTTCGGCGGGCGGCCCGCCACGCTCGACGACCTGCCCGGCGGGCGTCCGGGCGGCAGTGGCAAGGGCTCCGGCGAAGCCGGCGGCGGCCTGCGCCCCAACCACGGCAACAGCAGCACCACCAACGTCGAGACGCAGTCCCACGGCAGCGGCAGCGGCAGCGGGAGCCGTCCCGGAGCCGGTACGAACTCCGGCAAGGGCACGAACACCGAGTCGCCGGGGACCCCCGGAAAGCTGCGTCCGGGCAATCAGAAGACGCTCGACGAGCTGATAGCGCCCGGCGGGGGACGGGGCAACCGGTCCAACGAGTTCGAGGACCGCGGCAGCGCCTTGGCCGGCGGGCCGGAATCGCGGCGTCCGGGCGAGAGCCTGCCCGAATCCGGGCCGGCGCCGACGTCGTCGCGTCCGGTGGGCGAGTCTCCGGGCGCGTCGGGCCCGAAGCCGGGGCAGCGCGTCCCGGACGGGGAGCACGGGCAGCCGGTGCCGTCCGGGGGGAAGGAGGCTCCGGGCGGGGCGCCGACAGGGCCCGGCGGCGGCCAGCGGGGCAACCGGACCAACGAGTTCGAGGAGAACGGCAGCGCCCTGCCGGACCCGGCTCAGCACCGTACGGGTCAGGAGATCGTCCGGTTCGGTGAGCGGCAGGGAATGTCCTACGGCGAGGCGCGCGACTGGGGCCGCAGTTACGCGGACGCGCAGCGCGACGGTTTCGACGCCCGTAACCGCTGGGAGCGGGACTTCAACGACCGGCTCGACGAGTTGAAGGCGAACCATTCGCCCACCCCGGAAGGTAAGGGCAAGGCCCCGGCCGACGATGGGAATCGGGAATCGGAGCCGGTCTCGGACGGAATGGGCCGTGGCGTCGCGCGCTTCGGTATGGACCGGGGTATGTCCCCTCGTGAGGCGCAGAACTGGGGCGACCGGTATACGGAAGCGCAGCATGAAGGCCATGAGGCGCGTAACCAGTGGGAGCGGGAGTTCAACGACCGGCTCGACGAACTGAACACGACGCATTCGCCGGGCGGCCGGGACGGGGAGAACGCGTCTCCCTCCGGTGAGGGGATAGGGAGTCTGGCCCCGCCTCCGGAGCGGGTGGGCAGGGACATCGCGCAATTCGGCGAGAGCCGCGGAATGTCCCGTCAGGAAGCGCGCGAGTGGGGCGACCGTTATGCCGACGCACAGCACGATGGTGGTGTCGAGGCGCAGAACCGGTGGGAGCGGGAGTTCGAGAACCGGCTCGACGAGCTGAAGCTGGAGAACGAATTCCACCAGCACCGGAACGGTGGGAATGAGAACGGCGCCGGTAGGGGTGCCGAGAACTCGGGTCCGTCTCCGGAACGGGTCGGCATGGACATGGCCACGTTCGGCGAACGCCGGGGGATGTCTCCCCAGGAGGCGCGAGGGTGGGCCGACCGGTACGCGCAGGCCCAGCGCAGCGGTGACCGGGAGAGCCAGAACCGGTGGGACCGCGAATTCGACGACCGCCTCAACGAGCTCGAATTCGAGCGGGATCTCAACAACCGGCATCGCTTGAACAGCGACCCCGCGTCCGGTTCCAGCGGCGAGGGCCGGGGGAACCGGTCCAATGAGTTCGAGGAGCCGGGCCGTAAGGACGAGCCGCAGGGCGGTCGCGACGGTCGCAACGACCTGGGCTCCAGCAACGCCAAGGGATCCGGCCGCAGCGACAGCGACACGGACACGGGCAGCGGCACCGGGCGGGGAGAGCACTCGGACGACGGCCCGCAGGCCGAGCCGCAGACGTCGCCCTCCGGCCAGGGGCGTCAGACGCAGGTAACGGTGGTGGAGCGGCCCCAGCCGGAGCCCCCGGCCGCCAAGTCCCCTGCCGGGGAGGATGCGGGCAAGAGCGGGGGCAAGCACACGCCCACGTCTTCGTCCGCGTCCGACGATGCCGTCAACGGCGGCCGTCAGCCCGGCAAGCAGGCGCCCGGCGAGGGCCCGGCGATGGGCAAGACGCCTGGCGCGGGCGAGCAGTCCGTGAAGGGTAAGGAGCCGGCGGCGGGCGCTCCCGTCTCCGCTCCCTCGCACCGGCATCCTGGCGCGGCGCGGTTCGACATCGACGCCGCGCACGAGCGGCTCAACGACCCTGCTGTGCCTCAGGACCGGCGGGAGGAGTCTGTCCGGTGGGCCGAGGATGAGGTGTGGGGCCGTATCCGGGAGGTGGCGCCGGATGAGAATCCGGCGGGCGTCGTCTCGCGGCCTGACGAGGTCGTGGACCTGGTCGCCGCCGAGCACCTGCGCGCTGGCCACCTCCCGGCCAGGGACCTGCTGAACACCCTCATCCCGAGCCGGGAGCCCGTAACGAGGCCGCAGTCCGCACAACCCGCGCAGCCCGCCCCGACCCAGCAGCCCCGGCAGAACGAGCGTCCGTCGCAGGACGAACAGCCCTCGCAGAACGAGCGCCCGTCGCAGAACGAGCAGCCCTCGCAGACCGGGCGGCCCACGCGGCCCGCGCAGTCCGAGCCTGCTCAGCAGCCTGCCCGTACCCACCAGGCCGTCCAGCCCGGCGAAGGCAAGGACAACTTCTCCGGCCCAGGCCACCGGTTGGGCGGCTCGGGCAACAACCCGCATGACGTGCGGGTGCAGGACCCTGGCAAGACGGGCGACGACGCGGGTTCGGGTTCCGGTGGTCGGAGCAGCAATCCGATGGAGAACCCCGGGCGTCGGCTGGACGGTAGGACGGAGAACACGCAGGGCGTGCCGCAGCGGGATCCCGGCAAGACGGGGGACGACGCGGATTCCGGTGGTCGGAGCAGTAACCCGATGGAGAACCCCGGGCACCGGCTGGACGGTAGGACGGAGAACACGCAGGGCGTGCCGCAGCGGGATCCCGGCAGCGCGGGTGACGACGCGGGTTCCGGTGGTCGGAGCGGTAATCCGATGGAGAATCCGGGGCACCGTCTGGGCGGTGGGAAGCCGGATCCCCACGGGATCTGGAAGGAACCGCACCCTGAAGGTCGGAGCAATGGGCCGGCGGAGGCTCAGCGGACCGGGCGGGGTCACGATTACCCCGCGACTCACTACAACCGTCCTGTCGAGGGCGACTTGGGCGGTGGGGCCGACAAGGTCGGCGGTCGGCCGGGTGACACGGTCGGCCGGGATGCGTTCGCCGGTCCGGGCAAGGCGCTCGGCGGGGGTCAGAAGGATCCGTTCGGTCACAACGAGCCGCGTCCGGAGCGTGCGTCGGGCGACAAGGGTGCGGGTGACCCGCTGGGCGGCGCGCCCAAGGCGCCGGGGCGCAAGGATGCGGGTTTCGGCGGGCGGCCTGCCACTCTCGACGACCTGCCCGGCGGGCGTCCGGGCAGCAGTGGCAAGGGCTCCGGCGAAGCCGGCGGCGGCCTGCGCCCCAACCACGGCAACAGCAGCACCACCAACGTCGAGACGCAGTCCCACGGCAGCGGCAGCGGCAACGGGAGCCGTCCCGGAGCCGGTACGAACGACGGCAAGGACACGAGCACCGACACGGCGAAGGGCGGCACCTCGGAGCCCGGCGGGAAGCGTACGGGCGCCACGTCGAGCGGCCCGGCTCACGAGTCCGTGGAGCCGCTGCCCGTACCCCCGCTCCACCAGCCGACGACCGGCCACCAGCCGGCCGCCGGTACGGACGAGGCGACGCCGACGTCCCCCGCCACGGACGGCCGGGCCGGTCCGTCCGACCACCTGGACGAGCCGGTCACCACGCCGGGCGAGGCGCAGCCGGGCAGGCAGGGCAACCGGGCCACCGAGCCGCTGCCGACCGGGACGACGGGACCCGTCACGGCCCCGCGTACGGGCACGAGCGGACAGCAGGCGCCCGGCGAGGGCCCGGCGACGGGCAAGACGCCTGCCGCGGGCGAGCAGTCCGCGAAGGGTAAGGAGCCGGTGGCGGGCGCTCCCGTCTCCGCTCCCTCGCACCGGCACCCCGGCGCGGCGCGGTTCGACATCGACGCCGCGCACGAGCGGCTCAACGACCCGGCCGTGCCCCAGGACCGGCGGGAGGAGTCCGTCCTGTGGGCCGAGGACGAGGTGTGGGGCCGTATCCGGGAGGTGGCGCCGGATGAGAATCCGGCGGGCGTCGTGTCGCGGCCCGACGAGGTCGTGGACCTGGTCGCCGCCGAGCATCTGCGCGGCGGTCACCTCCCGGCGCGGGACCTGCTGAACACCCTCGTCCCGAGCCGGGGGCCCGTAATGAGGCCGCAGACCGCTCCGACTCAGCAGCCCCGGCAGACCGCCCCTGCCCAGCAGGCCCCGCAGAACGAGCGCCCGCCGCAGGACGAGCAGCCCTCGCAGAGCGGGCGGGCCCCGCAGCCCGCGCGGTCCGAGCCGAATCAGCAGCCTGCCCGGACCCGGCAGCCCGCCCAACACGACGAGAACGAGACCTACTTCGCGCCTCCGAGCCGTCGCGGCGGCAGCGATCCGATCCGCGATTGGGAGCAGGCTTCCGCTTCGAGCAAGAAGCGTTCCGAGGATCTGCGGGCGATCGATGACGCGGTGCGGAGGCTGCCGGACAATCCGAGTGAGCGGCATCTGCGGCGTGTGCTCACGGCGGTGGACAACTGGCGTGCCAACAAGTCGCGGAGCAGTCACCGCTGGGAGGCGGTGAGCCAGCTTCGGAGGGCGGTCAACAGTCGGCTGGCCGAGTTCGAGTCGCAGCCCGCCGCCCAGCCGGGGCCTTCTTCCCGGCACCGGTCGGCGGGCAGCAGCCAGATGGTGCCGCTGGTGCCCGTCCCGGCGCGTCAGCCCGCGGTGACCGGTTATGGTCCGGCTGACGGCTTTGAGGCCGAACTGCGTGGCTATCAGGTGGTTCTGGGCCACGGCGTCGAGCCGGGCGAGTTCGGCAACGTCGTGGAGTTGCCGGGGCTGCTGACCATCACGTTGGACAAGTTCGGCGGGGTGCCGGTCCTGGAGATCGTGACGCGTCCGTCGCGCGGTCTTCAGGGCGGCAGCGTCGATGGGCGGGCTGAGCGCGCCGATGTGGTCGCGGCTTTCGATCAGGTGCTGCAGATTCTCCGGCGGGTCACGCCCGAGCGGAGCTATACGCTGAGCCAGCTTTTCCCCGCGTCGCTCGGGTACGAGGTCGATCAACTCGCAGAAGGCCTGCGAGTCAAGATCAACCCATATAGCACCGACCATATGCTGGTGCATCAGACCGCGACGTCGCCGCTCAGTGAAATGGCCGAGTACATCCGGCATGTGAGGTCGAATACTCTGGGGGGTACTCCGCCGACCCAGGTGGCTCGACAGGATGCGGATGCGGCTCTCGATTTCAGCCGGAACGCCCGTAACGCCTTCCGGGCTTGGGTCGGTCAGAACCCCGATTACGCTCCTTACGTGACGGAGTGGGACGCCGACGAGCTGCGTGGGGCCCTGACGCTCGGCTATATGCAGGTCGCCGCAGTCATTCGGGGGCGGTCGCCGCAGCATCACCCGAAGGATTACACGGTCGCGTCGTCGCGTGCTTCTCTGGCTGCGATTCGGTCGGGTCTCGGGTACGCACCCCAGGCATTCCTGGAGGCGAATGCCGGTGCTCTGGCGGACGGGTTCACCCGGACTTTCAACAGTCATTCTTCCCGGCCGAATGACGCGTTGCTCGATGGGTTGATGAGGCGGCGCGGTTCGGAGCATCAGCCTGCTACGTTCGGCGAATATCTCGATAACCTGCTCGTCGCGGAGCCGGCTCGGTTCGTGAGTCAGCTTGAGGCGATGTCGATCCGTACGCATTTCGTGGAGCTGGAGGGCAACCCCGTCGGGGGTAGGGCGCTTCTTGACCCGCTGGTGGTGGTGACGGAGAACCGTGCGTACGGGCCGTCGCCGGAGCAGGCGACGCAGGCCACCACGGTGCAGGGGGCAGCGGGGCTGTCGGATTTCTCGCTGGGCCTTTACAACCAGGCTCGTGTGCGGCGTGGTCTGGAGGCGGTCGGCTGGCCCATCGACTATTCCCAGCAGGCTGGTTACGCGCAGCAGGGCTATTCGTCGGTGGCGTACTCCCAGTACTCGCCGCCCACCCGGACCACCGGGAACATCGGACCCGCCCGGACCCCCGAATCGGCGGACACGACCGCTCGCCCGGCCGCGCCCGCGGCCCCCACGCCCGTACCCGCCGCGTCCACGCCCTCTCCCGCCCTGGTCGAGCTGGCGGGCCGGCTGCCGGGCATGGAGCCGGAGGAGCGCGTCGCGGCGGTGGCCGGGCTGCCGCTGTCGGAGCGGGAGGCCCTGGCCACCGACGCGACGCTGGTGACGGGCCTGCGCGACGCGCTGCCCGCCGAGGAATTCCACGCGATAGCGGCCCCGTTGCTGGTCGTGGTCCCGCCGGGCACGGACCGGCCGGAGGAGGCTCGGCAGGAGGCGGAGGCCCTGCTCGGCGGCATGCTCGGGGACCCGGACACCACGGCTGCTCTGTTGACGGGGCGGCGACGGATCGTTGTCGTGCCCCGGGACACGCCGCTGACGTCGTTCGACCCGTTCCAGCAGCCGGACGAGGCCCATGACCACGGGCGTTCCGTGGGCACCGAACGCGGAGTCTTCCGCGGTCGGCTCGCCTGGGTCGGTGAGGAGAACCTGCTCGGCGACACCGTCGGCGTGCCCCACGCCGATGTCTTCGAGGACGGCTACTCCAGCGCCCGCCACGAGTGGGCCCACGCCGTGCAGTCGGTGCTGGGCGACGCCGACCGTCAGTGGATCGCGGACGTCTTCGAGGCCAAGCGGCGTGACGGCACCGCCGAGAACTGGCCTGACGGCGTATTCCCCAACTACTCCTCAAGCTCTCAGCAGGAGTACTTCGCCCAACTCAGCACCGCC
This sequence comes from Streptomyces sp. NPDC050617, assembly GCF_040654795.1. Taxonomy (NCBI): domain Bacteria; kingdom Bacillati; phylum Actinomycetota; class Actinomycetes; order Kitasatosporales; family Streptomycetaceae; genus Streptomyces; species Streptomyces sp. NPDC050617. The sequence goes on from NZ_JBFAIS010000010.1 coordinate 68,576, forward strand.
TACCTGGGCGCCAACACCGGCACCGACCCCAGCACGGGCCAGGCGCGCAACAACGGCGCCGACTGGGTCGAGCAGAACGACCCGGCGCTGCTGCCGCTGCTGCGACGGCTGTACGGGCCGGGGCGGCCGGGAATCCTCGGCAGCCAGGACAACCCGTACATCCTCGCCGGGTTCCGCGCCCTGTGGGCACAGGCCGAAAGCGAACTGGAACCGACACCTGCGGCGGGCCACTCGCCGCGCACCGACTCCGGTCTGGGGGAGCCCGGCCTCTTCCAGCACGAGGGCTCCGACGAGGAGACCGTGCTGGAGGAGACCCACTTCGCGCCTCGCACGTCTTCCACCACCATGGTGCTGGAGCGGCCCGAGCCCACGGAGGAACGTCCGCCGCGCAACGAGCAGGCTCCGCAGAGCGAGCAGGAGCCGCGGAACGAGTCCGAACCGCGGAATGGGCAGGCCCCGCGGAACGAGCGGACCGAGCCGGCCTCCCCGGCTCCCCGCACCGAGGAGCCCACCCGAACCCACCAGTCCGCCCAGTCCGCCCAACCCGTCGAAGACCGCCAGACCCACTTCGCGCCTTCGAGCCGTCGCCAAGGCGGCAATGATCCGATCCGTGACTGGGAGCGGCTTTCGTCCACGTCGGGCAAGCGACGTTCCGACGAGTTGCGGGCGATCGACTCCGCTGTGCGGCGTCTGCCGGACGATCCGAGCGAGCGGGATCTGCGGCGGGTGCTCAACGCGGTGGAGGCATGGCGGGCCAACAAGTCGCCGAGCAGCCACCGCTGGGGAGTGGTGAGCCAGCTACGGAGCGCGATCCGGGAGCAGCTGCGGGAGTTCGGGGGGCAGCCCGCCGCCCAGCCGGGCCCGTCGTCGTCGCAGCGGGCCGCCGCGCCCGTGGGCAGCAGCCAGATGTTGCCGCTGGTGCCGGTCCCGCAGCGTCAGCCTGTGGTCACCGGTTATGGTCCGGCTGACGGCTTTGAGGCCGAACTCCGGGGATATCAAGTGGCCTTGGGCCACGGCGTCGACCCCGGGGAGTTCGGCAACGTCGTGGAGTTGCCGGGGCTGCTGACCATCACCCTGGACAAGTTCGCCGGGGTGCCGGTCCTGGAGATCGTGACGCGTCCGTCGCGCGGTCTTCAGGGCGGCAGCGTCGACGGGCGGGCTGAGCGTGCCGATGTGGTCGCGGCTTTCGATCAGGCGCTGCGGATTCTCCGGCGGGTCACGCCCGAGCGGAGCATCAAGCTGGGGCAGCTCTTCCCCGCGTCGCTCGGATACGAGGTCGATCCGCTCGCGGTCGATCTGCGGGTGAAGATCAATCCGAACAGCACGAACCACATGCTGGTGCATCAGACCGCGACGTCGCCGCTCAGCGAACTCGTCGAATACATCCGGCACGTGAAGGCGCATACCGAGTCGGGTACTCCGCCGATCCAGACCGCCCGCAGGGACGCGGACGCTGCCATCGAATTCGGCCGTAACGTCCGCAGCGCGTTTCAGCGATGGCTCGCCCAGAACCCGGGTTACGCTGACTATGTGGCGGAATGGGACGCCGACGAACTCCGTGGCGCGCTGACGCTCGGCTATATGCAGGTCGCCGCTGTAATCCGGGGGCGGTCGGGACAGAACCACCCGAAGGACTACACCGTCGCGTCCTCTCGCGCCTCTCTCGCCGCGATACGGTCCGGGCTCGGGTACGCACCCCAGGCATTCCTGGAGGCGAATGCCGGTGCTGTGGCCACCGGGTTCACCCGGACTTTCAACAGTCATTCTTCCCGGCCGAATGACGCGTTGCTCGATGGGTTGATGAGGCGGCGCGGTTCGGAGCATCAGCCTGCTACGTTCGGCGAATATCTCGATAACCTGCTCGTCGCGGAGCCGGCTCGGTTCGTGAGTCAGCTTGAGGCGATGTCGATCCGTACGCATTTCGTGGAGCTGGAGGGCAACCCCGTCGGGGGTAGGGCGCTTCTTGACCCGCTGGTGGTGGTGACGGAGAACCGTGCGTACGGGCCGTCGCCGGAGCAGGCGACGCAGGCCACCACGGTGCAGGGGGCAGCGGGGCTGTCGGATTTCTCGCTGGGCCTTTACAACCAGGCTCGTGTGCGGCGTGGTCTGGAGGCGGTCGGCTGGCCCATCGACTATTCCCAGCAGGCTGGTTACGCGCAGCAGGGCTATTCGTCGGTCGCGTACTCCCAGTACTCACCGCCCACCAGGGCCACCGGGAACAGCGGACCCGCTCCGACCACGACGAACAGCGGGACTACGGACACGGCCGCTCGCCCGGCCGCGCCCGTACCGGCCGCCGCGCCCGTAACCCCCACGCCCGTACCGGCCGCGTCCACGCCGTCTCCCGCCGTGGTCGAGCTGGCCGGGCAGCTCCCCGGCATGAGCCCGGACGAGCGTGCCGAGGCGCTGGCCGCGCTGCCGCTGTCGGACCGGGAGGCCCTGGCCGCCGACGAGTCGCTGGTCCAGGACCTGCGCGAAGCGCTGCCCGCGTCTGAATTCCATGACATCGCGGCGCAGTTGCTGGTCGTTGTCCCGCCGGGCACGGACCGGCCGGAGGAGGCCCGGCAGGAGGCCGAGGCCCTGGTCGCCGGCATGCTCGGGGACCCGGATACCACGGCTGCTCTGCTGACCGGGCGGCGACGGCTCGTCGTCGTGCCGAGGGAGACGCCTCTGACGTCCTTCGACCCGTTCCACGAGCCGGACGAGGCCAACGACCACGGGCGTTCCGTGAGCGAGGAGCGCGGGGCGTTCCGCGGCCGGCTCGCCTGGGTCGGTGAGGAGAACCTGCTCGGCGACACCACCGGTGTGCCGCACGCCGACGTCTTCGACGACGGCTACTCCAGCGCCCGCCACGAGTGGGCGCATGCTGTCCACTCGGTGCTGAGCGACGCCGACCGCGAAAAGATCGCGGAGGTCTACGAGGCCAAGCGGCGCGACGGCGCCGCCCAGAACTGGCCGGACGGAATCTTCCCCAACTATTCGTCCAGCACGGCCTACGAGTACTTCGCCCAGCTCAGCAACGCCTACCAAGGTGCCAACACCGGCACCGACCCCATCACCGGCAGGCCGCGCAACAACGGCGCGGACTGGGTCGAGCAGAACGACCCGGCTCTGCTGCCGCTGTTGCAGCGGCTGTACGGGCCGGGGCGGCCGGGGTACCTCGGCAGCCAGGACAACCCGTACATTCTGGCCGGGTTCCGCGCCCTGTGGGCCCAGGCCGAAAGCTCCCTGGAGCCGGAGACCGCGACGCCGGAGCCGACGCCCGCGGCGGGCCACTCGCCGCGCACTGATTCCGGTTTGGAGGAGTCCGGCCTCTTCCAGCGCGAGGGCTCCGACGAGGAGTCCGTGCCGGAGGAGACCCACTTCGCGCCTCGGACGTCGTCGTCCACCACCATGGTGCTGGAACAGCCCGAGCCCGCCGAGGAACGGCCGAGCCGGTCGAACCAGTCGTCCCGTGGTGAACGGTCGTCGCGTGGCCACCGGTCCATCCGAGGCGAGGGCTCGTCCCGCAGCGAGCGTTCCTCGCGCACCGAACGGCCGTCGCGCACCGAACGCACGCCCCGTACGGAGCAGCCCGCCCGTACGGAACAGCCGTCCCGCAGCGAGCAGAAGCGCCCGGCCGAGCAGCCCGCGCCCGCCCGTAACGAAAGCCCGGCCGCCACGCCCGAGGAGCGGGTGACCGGGCGCGGGCTGGAGCCGGTGTACATCGTCGACCAGGGCGACACGCTGGCGCACGCGCTGACCGCCACCGCGCCGGGGGAGACCAGCCGGCTGGCCGGGCACTCCCGGCCCGCCGGTACGCAGGAGCTGCGGGACGGTCTCGCCGACGCGCTCGCCGCCGACCTGCGCCTGCCCCCGTCGGAGCGCCGGCTGTGGCCCGCGCTCACCAGGCAGAACGGCCCCGGCGGGACGGCGGAGCCGCTCGTCGCCGAAGGCGGCGAGGACGAGGCCGTGCGGACCGTGCGGACGGGTTCCGAGGGCGGGGACTGGCTGACCCTCGCGGTCGCCGCGCCCGTACTGAACCTGAATCTGACCGTACTGACGCCGGACGGCGCTTCCTGGACGGCCGGACCCGAGAACGGCCGCCCGGCCGTCCTCTTCCAGCAGCAGGACCCGCCCCCCTTCACGGCGGAATGGGCGGCGACCCAGCCTCCGGCGGAGGCCCGGCCGACTCCGCCCGCGCCGCCGGTTCAGGAGACCCCGGCCCGCGCCCAGGCGCAGGCCCCGGCTCCGGCCCCGGTCGCGGAGCCATCGACGGTGCCGCGCGCCCTCGGCGCAACCGGTGGAGGGCGCTCCGCCGAACCGGCCGTCACCAGTACCCCGGCGCAGCCGCAGGTCTTCTTCGGCGCCGACCCGCGCCCGACGGCGGCCCCGGCCGAGCCGTCGCGCAGCCGGACGAAGTCCGGCAGCTCCTCCGGGACTTCTTCGAAGTCGAAGGGCAAGGAGAAGGAGAAGGCCACTTCCTCCAAGAGCACCACTTCCAAGAGCACCACTTCAAAGAGCACCACCTCCAAGAGGACGACATCCGCCCCCGCGGCGGAGACCACCGCCCCCGTGGCTCCGCCCACCACCCGGCGGCAGCGGACCATCCTCGCGCCCGTGGACGAGAACACCGAAGCGCGCTTCGCCGACCCCGGCGAGGGCAGCTCCAGGGGAGCGGCGGGCAACAGCGGCGCCGGCCGGGGCAGCGGCAGCGGCCGTGGCAGCGGTGACGGGTTCGAGCAGACCCCGGCGCCGCGTGAGGGCGAGGGCGAGGGCAGCGCGCCGCGCGCCCTCTCCCCGTACGCACTCGCCTACGGCTCCCGGCACGACGGCATGGTCGGGCTCGTGGTGTACGAGGCGCAGACCCCGGACGTCCTCGACGGACTGCACCGGCAGGTGGTGGAGGAGCTGGGCCTGACGCCGGGGAGCGAGGCCGCGGACGAGGTGCGCGCGCAGCTCACCGAGTCGCTCGACCTGTCGGAGATCTCGGAGAACCTGTCGGACGTGCGCAGCGGCGGCGGCCACCGCATCACGGTCACCGTCGACGGGCGCGAGCGCACCGCGGACGTACGGATGCGGCAGTCCGACCCGAGGCTGAACCAGCGCGCCGGGACCTCGGGCGAGGTCCCGCGCAAGACGAAGGTGGAGCGGACGGGCGACGGCGGGCAGACGTCCTCCAGCAGCCAGGACTCCGGCACCGTGCGTACCGTGCCGATCCCGTGGATCGGGATCTACGAAGGCCCGCAGGGGCCGCTGCGCTGGTTCGACGGCACCCTGTCGGCGACCGTGACGCACAACCAGATCTCGCAGTCCGTGACGGTCGGCGAGGGCGTGTCGACGAAGACCGTGCAGCGCGCCGGCGACGAGGCGCACGCCGTGGACTACACGAGCCGGTGGCAGGTGCGGGCCGACGCGGACCGGAATCCGCAGGCCGACTGGGGGCCGGAGCGGGCGCAGGGCACGGTGACCGTGTGGTTCCCGGAGCACCGGGCCTTCGCCCCCACGGGCGACCAGGGGCCGATGCCGGAGCCCGCCGGGCTCGACGGTCTGCCGCTGTGGGGCGTCGAGGGCGTCGTGGAGCCGGCCCGGCTGCGGGACGAGATCCTCGGCCACGAGGACTTCGCCGACCTGAACGGGCTGGGCGAGGACTCGCGGGAGGATCTGACCGAGTTCCTCTCCGAGCGGATGCTGCGCGGCAGCGTGCCGATGCAGCGTGACAACGGCGTGTTCTCGCCGGTGCTGTACGACGCGGACGGCGACGCGGTCGGCGTGGTCCGGATCGCCGCCAGGCTGCGGCCCAGGGACCCGTCCGTCCGGACGCCGGACGGCTTCTCGCTGGAGTCCTGGCGCACCCACAGTTCCAGCGTGGACCAGTCGGTGCGGCTCACCAGCGGCATCGGGGTGGACGGCAGCGGCGGTCCGATGTTCACGCCGGACACCGCGGCCGGCCACCCGACCGCGGGCACCCGGCACGGCGGCGGCGTCTTCGGCAAGGCCGGGGCTTCCTGGTCGCCCTACGACGGGCTGAGCACCGGCAGCAGCTCGTCGCTGATGCACGGCCTCTACACGACCAGCGGCCACCTGGTGGTGCCCGCCGACATCACGTACGACGTCACGTTCATCCCCGCCGACGGCGGCGAGATCGCCCGCTCCTTCGGCCCGTGGGAGGAGGGCATCGAGCTCCGGCTGCCGCCGCGGGAGGTCACCGAGGGGCACGTCCCCACGCGGGAGGAGACGCGGCGGCTCCCCGGGCACCTGGAGAACGTCGAGAGCATCGGGCTCGCCGCGGTGCCCGTCGGCGTCGAGGGCACCGAGGAGATGTTCAACCGGGCGGAGCGGTATCTGCGCCGGGAGGGCTTCCTGCCCTCGCGCGAGCGCGGCGGGTCCGGTTCGAGCGAGAAGCGGCGGCGCGCCCAGCTGGAGAACCTGCGCCGGTTCCAGCAGCTGCGCTCCGGGATCGGCCAGGACACGGCGCTGACGGACGCCGTCGACGGCGGGCGGCGCGCGTGGTTCCAGCTGCCCGGCCGGCGCAATGTGCAGGTGCGGTTCACCGCCGGACCGGACCGCACGCCGCGGCCCGGGGAGACGGAGGCGCCGCGGCCCGAGCACTCGCGGCATCTGCCGAGTGTGGAGACCGCGACCTTCAGTTCCCACGCGACGAGCGGTTCCCGGCAGACCGGCAACCAGTTCGCCGGCTCGGTGGGCGGTGGCGGCGGCCCGCGCTGGGCGACGCCCGACGCCGGGTGGGCGGTGGACACGACCGTTGACCGCACCCGCGGCAAGAAGGTCGACACCTCCTCGACGGCCGGCACCTCGGTCTCCACGGACCAGTTCAACCTGACCACGGAGGGCGGCACCGAACTCTTCCGGATTCCGGCCCGGTTCGGGCTGGACCTGTACGAGGGGACGTCGCCGGAACCGCTGGTGCGCTTCGCCCAGGACCCGGACCGGTCCGCGCCCGTAACGGCTCGGCAGCCGGTCCAGGGCCTGCCCGCGCCCGTGACGGCTCGGCAGCCGGTCCAGGGCCTGCCCGCGCCCGTGACGGCCGAGCAGAACATGCCGGCCGTGCCCGCGCGCGTACTGGGCGGGCAGAGCGCCCCGGTGGCGCCGGCCGCCGCCCCCGCCGCTCCCACTACGGTTCCCGGCACCATCACGCTCGCCGTGCCGCACGCCCGTACCCTCCCCGCCGACGCCCCGGCCCCCGCGCCGCGGGAGCCGGACGTCATCCGCGCGCCCCGCACCGGTGGCGGGCAGGACGACGACTTCGAGCGGCTGCGGATGACGGACGCGGAGGGCAACCCGCGGCCGGGGCAGATCCGGCTGCCGTCCGACGCGAACGTGGACGACTTCCGGGGCGCGGGCGCCATCCAGCGGGCGTTCCAGCAGCTCGTCGACGGCACCTACCCGGGCCACCCGGCGACCAACGCGTTCGGCCAGTGGGTCAACTCGGCCACCGGCCGGCTGCCCGGTGCGGTGACGGCCGTGGGCAGCGGGGTCGCGGAGTACCTGGCGGGCCCCGCGCCCACCGACTCGGGCGCCTTCGCGGCCGAGGCCCTGTTCCAGCAGATCCGGACCTCCAGCCTGATCGGCCGGTCGCACCAGATCTTCAACGGCACGTATGTCATCGAGGGCCTGGTCCTGCCCGGACTCGCCGCCGACCAGGAGATGTCCCTGGACATCCGCGGCTTCCTGCACCACCCCGCCCACGACGGGTCGTTCACCACCTACGGCGAGAGCGACATGTCCAGTACGGACACCAGGTCGCGGTCGCGCACCGTCACCAACAGCCGCGAGTACGGCGGCAGCGTCGGCGCGCTCCAGTCGGCGCCCACGCCGCCGAGCCGGGGCCTCCAGGCCCAGCCCAGCGGCCGCGGCGCCCAGAGCCGCAGCGTCGACGACGGCAACTCGCGGTCGACGAGCACCTCGGTCGTGCGGGTGCCGGTGGAGACCGGCCGGCACCATCTGATCACCGCCGACGCCACGCTGCTGCTGACCCTGCACCGGGGCACCCGCAACGTCGTCGGGCACCTGGCGGGGATGGGCAGCCGGGACGACATCACGATCGCGATCGACCTGCCGCGCTCGGTGCGGTTCAGCATCGCCGACAGCCATCTGCACGGCCTGGGCCGCTGGTTCGCCGGTGTGCGGGGCATCCCCGCGACGCCCACGCCGCCCAACACGCTGCCGCTGCCCGAGCACTTCGTGCAGACCCGGCAGCTGGGCTACGGCAGCGTCCGGTACGTCACCCAGCTCGACGACCCGGTGCGGCGCAACGAGGTCCGCGACCGGCTCCACGACGAGCTGCTGGCGCTGCTGGAGCGGGAGGCGCCGGGCGTGACGCGGCCCGGCAGCGCCGCGTACATGTCCGGGCTGGGCGCCCAGATCGCCAATATGACCGCGCAGGACCGGCTGCGGGCGCTGCCCGGCCGGGGGTCGGTGACCGCGTGGTACCGCTACCCCACGACGGGCGGCACCCGGCTCCTCCAGGTCACCCTCTCCGCGGAGCCGGAGGCCCAGTCCGCGGCGCTGCGCCAGCTGCGCGGCCGACCGGCGGGCGAGGGGGCGGGCCTGGACCAGCTCGGCATCCACGCGCCGAACGTCGAGGGCCGGTCCCACGGAACGTCCCGCACCCGGAAGGCGGGCGTCAACCCGATCACCCGCTACCCGCGCCCGAACGCCGCGGCCGGCCGTACCGACCGGACCGGACCCACGCTGTCCGCCGCCCGGTCCACCGCCCGGTCCGCGCGGATCGACAACAGCGCCGACGACCGGCACTGGACCCGCACCGAGAACGCCGCGGACTTCGACCACGTCGGCTACACCTTGACCGGCGCCGTGCGCTCCCAGCTGATCCCGAACTGGCCGCCGGACCTGCTCGGCGGCGCGGCGGCGGCCGGCTGGATCACCCTGTCCGAGGACTCGGGCGAATCGGTCGCCCAGCGGCTCCAGCGGCTGCTGCGCGGCCGGCCGACCCGCACGGTGCAGGTCCCGGCGTCGGTGGCGCTGCGGTTCGCGGGCTCGGAGACGACCCCGCCCCGCACGGAGATCGCCCCGCCGGTCCGGCCCTGGGTCACCGGCGCCGACCCGCGGCTGCCCGCGTCGGAGCGGGGCCCGCTGCCGTTCGGCAGGCGTCCGTTCACGGCCGGTCCGGCGCTGGCGCCCTCGGGCGCGACGCCCGTGTTCACGTACAACGCCTTCCACGAGCTCGCGGAGGCCATCCGCGACGTCGCGCCGGGGGCCGCCGAGACGTGGGGCCTGACGCGGGACCTCACGCCGGAGGCCGCCTCGGTGCGGCTCGGGGAGCTCATCCAGGCCGGGGAGATCTCCCTTCCCCCGGCGAGCACGGCCGGGGAGCAGACGTCCCTCGTGCCCGGCGCCTGGCCGGCCGAGGACGAGGTGGCCCCGGCCCTCCAGGTGAGCCTGCACAACCCGCGGCCGCTCACCGAGGCCGAGGACATCGCCATGGACCGGCTGCGGGTGCGGTCGCGTTCGCAGGGCAGTTCCTCGTCCGTGGGCACCGCCGCGGGCCTGGGCTACCAGACCGTGGAGAGCGGCAACCAGGCCAACCTGCACCTGGTCGGCTTTACCGTGCCCGTGCTCCAGGAGCAGCCGGTCACCCGCACCGGCGGCGGCTCGAACTCCAGCGGCGGCTGGGACCGGATCAAGACCGGCGGCACGTCCCGGTCCGCGACCGAGACCAACACCCGCAGCCACGAGACGATGGTCGACGTGGTGCTGCGGGTCGACGGTCCGGGCGGCACCCGCTACGTCACCGGCACGGCCACCGTCCGGCTCTTCGAGCGGGACCTGCTCGGCTACGGCGTGATCGGGCCGCGCAGCGCCTCGCGGGTCTACGACCTGCCGGCGATGCTGAACGAGCAGCCGCACACCCCGCTGCGGAACTGGCTCACGCACCCGGTCACCCAGCTGCCCGCCGCACTGGCCGCCGGGCTGGACCGCCAGGAGGGCAGCGCCCAGCTCTGGCTCGACCTGGGCGCCGACCCGGACAGCACGGCGCTGGCCCGCGCCCTGTACGTGGGGTCCCGCACCGCCCAGGCGGCGGGGCGGCCGGTGGAGCTGGCGCTGCGCGGCAACACCGGGCTGCGGTTCTGGCCGTTCGCGGCCGACGGCTCGCTCGCCGACATCACCCACGCCACCGCCGCCGCCTGGCACCGGATACAGGGGCACATCACCGCCGCGACGGACGCGGCGGTCGCCGAGGCCGCCGCGGTCGCGCACGAGCAGCAGTGGCTGCTGCCCGACCTGGAGCAGGCCGCGGCCCAACTGGCCGCCGCCGACGCCGGGCTGGCGGCGGCGGACACCGCGCACACCGGGGCGGCGGACGCGCTGACCGAGGAGCGGCGGCAGCGGCAGTCGGTCGCCGACCGGCTCGCCGAGGCCCGGCGGGCCCAGGACGACGCCGAGGGCGCGGCCCGTGCCCAGGCGCAGGCCCAGCGGGCGGCCCAGGTCCGGGTCGCCAGCGCGGAACGGGCGGTGGCGGAGGCCGAAGCGGCGCTGGAGGCCGCGGAGGCCGCGGACGACAGCGCGTCGGACACGTCGTCCGTCGCCGGGTCCGAGCCCGACCCCGAAGCGGACCTGGCCGCCGCGCGCAACGAACTGGGCGCGGCGGAGCGGGCGTTGACAGGCGCGCGGGCGCGTGCCGAGGTCGCCCAGGAGGCGGCCGACCGCGCCGCCGCGCACGCGGACGGCGTGGACCGGCAGCTCGGCGCGGCCGACCGGCGGGTCGACGAGGCGGGCCGGGCGGAGAGGACGGCCGCCGGCGGTCTCGCCGTTGCCACGCAGCTGCGCAACCAGGAGTTCGAGACCCACCAGAGGCTGCTGGAAGAGGTGCGGCAGGCGCGCCAGGAGCAGGTCGACCAGCGGCGCATCCAGGACGAGGCGTGGGCCCGGATGCCGGGCCTGGCCGGCAACCTGAGCGCCGACCGCTGCCGGGAGGGCACGGGCGGGGCGCGGTTCCCGCTGAACTCGCTCCACTAGCCGCGACGGCGGCGGGCGCGCATCGGCCCCGGCGGGGATTTCCCCGCCGGGGCCGATGGGTTCTGCCGGAGCGCTGTCGGACCGGAGTGTTGTCGGACCGGAGTGCCGCCGGACCGGAGTGCCGCCGGACCGGTGTGCGCTCAGATGCGCCAGCGGCTCTCGCCGTTGTCGCACTTCTCGATGATCAGCCGCCGGTCGCTGTACTCCGGCTTGTCCTTGGGGCCGACCGTGACGCACAGGTGGTTGCTGGCGTAGTTGCGGATGTGCACGGTGCCGTCCCCGGCCGGGTCGAGCCACCACAGCTGGTTGTCGTCGAACGAGTCGGTGCAGGGCGCCTCGATGAGCTTGGTGCCCGGAGGCATCGCGCCGAACATCGGCACGTCCAGGCAGAGGCCGTCCTTCGCATTGTCGATCAGGACGAGGTCGGAGCCGCCGGGGCCCTTGTGCTTGTGGTGGACCCGTACGTTCCACAGCTGGTTGTCGTTGTCCGTCCCGTCGCACTGGTGCTGGTTGACGGGGGTGTTCTGCGAGCCGGGGCCGAAGCCCGGGATGTCCATGCACAGGCCGGTCGCGTAGTTCCGCAGCAGCGTCTTGGGGGTGTTGGCGAGGGACTGCGACCGGAACAGCAGCTGCTTCGGCTTGACGGGGCCCGCTTTCTTGAGCTTCTCCTCCTTCTCCTTTTTCTTCTCCGCCGCCGACTTCGGCTTGGGCGACGGCGTGCCGACGCTCTTCGGCTCGGTCCCCGTGCCGATCGCCGTCTGGGGCGGCGGGTCCTGGGTGTGCGTGGGCTCCGGCGTGTGCGTCGGCTTCGGTTCGGGCGTGTGCGGCGCGGGGATGTGCGCGCGCAGCTCGCGTTCCTTCGCCGTCTGCTCGGCCGCGAGCCGCACCTTCTTGTCGTGCTCGTCCGCCTGGTAGGTGCGCCACGCGCCGACTCCCAGGGTGGCGCCCGCGGCGAGTGCCATCACGGCCGCCGCGCCGGCGATCCGGGTGCCCACGCGGGTGCGCTCGCCCGGCTGCTGGGAGCTCGTGGTCAGTGCGGCGACGAACCGTGCCCGCCGCCGTCGTTTCGCGTCGTCCTGTTCAGTTTCGCTCAAGGCCCGTTTCCCAACTCACAGAAGCTGCGTCAGTAGATGTGCGGGCGGCTCGTGGTACGCCGTGCCCGCTGCGCCCCCGGCCAGTGAATCACCGGCGGCCTCGCTCGGGACCGGTCCGTGGGCGGTGTGAGCGCGTGATGAGCAAAGGTTGAACAGCCCTGATCCGCCCTCACCGGGTTACCGATCCGTACAGTTCGCGTTCGCGCAACAGCTCCGCCGCTCTCGTCAGCGCGGCGGCCAGCCGCCGCCGGTAGGTGCTGAAGGACAGCGCCGCCCGGCTCGCCGCGGCCTGCTGGCTGCGCGGCCCGCTCAGATAGGTGATCTCCAGGACGTCGGCCAGCTGCCGCTGCCCGGGGAGCGCGCGCAACTGCGCCACCGTCTCGGTCAGCGCCGTCCGCAGCGCCGCGGCGTCCGCGCCGGGCGCCACCAGCCGGGTGCCCAGCAGCGCGCTCTCCGCGAGCTGCCGCGGGTCCAGTGCGCTGCGGTAGGCGTGCTTGACGGCCTCCGCGAACTCCGGCCAGGGCATGGGGGGCGCCGTGGCGGCGGTCGCCGGCGCGGGCAGCGCGGCGGGGTCGTCGGCCAGCAGCCGGGTGCGCAGCGCCTCGGCCCAGCGGTCGAACGTCGCGCTGCGCCAGTCCTGTACGTACGGCGCCGCCGGGCAGCCGTCCGGGCCGTCGAGCGGGGCCGTGCGCTGCTGCCCGTACAGCTCCAGCAGCGTGGCCAGCGCCCGCTGCTCGGGGGCCGTGCACGTCCAGCTCATCGCCAAACCCGGCGTGGTGGCCCACAGCGTGGTCAGCGCGTAGCCGGCGGCGACCGCACTGCCGGTGCTCCAGCGCGCCAGCAGCAGCCGCTCGCTGCGCCGCAGCGGCGACCGGCCGGCCGCGTGCTCCAGCGCGGCGTGCGCCACCGGGTCGTCGGGCAGGCCGGTCGAGCCCGCCTCCAGGCAGGGGGCGACGAGCGCGCCGACGAAGCCCCGGCGGCCGTTCTCGGCGACGGTGAAGGCGCCGGGCTGCTGGTCCCACCACTGCTGGGCGAGGAGGGCCGCCGCGCCGCCGTGCTCCCTCTCGACGGCGGCCAGTACGGCGGCCAGGTCCGCCGGGCGGGCGGTGCGCAGCTGGAGGCGGTCCGCGCCCTGCCAGTCCGCGGCCTCTCGCGCGATGCGGTTCGCGCGGCCGAGGTAGGCGAGGCCCGCGCCGAACGCCCAGCGGCCGCCGCCGCGCTCCGCCAGCCGCTCGGCCAGGTGCGCGTGCAGCCGCCGGAAGAGCCGTTCGTACGTCTCCAGGCCGCGCCAGCGCAGGTCGGCCAGGAGCGCCTCCCGTACGAGCTCGTGCGGTACGAGGCCGTCGGCGGTGGTGTGCACGAAGGACTGGCAGCTCAGCCAGGCGCAGAGGGTACGGGCCTCGGCCGCAGGAATCTCCAGGGCGTGCCGGACCAGTTCCTCGGTGGTGACGCGGGCGAGGGCCAGGACGTGCAGGGCGTCGGAGCGGTCCGGCGTGGGGCTCTCCCGCAGCAGCAGCCGCAGCAGTTCGCGCACCAGGTCGGGGGAGTCGCTCAGCTCGCAGCCCGGGTAGGGCCCGTCGGGGTGCGGGGCGCGTTCGCACGCGTCGGCGAAGAGGGCGAGGGCCAGCGGGAGGCCGTGCGCGGCCCGTACGAGCTCGGGGACGGCCGCTTCGTCGACGTCGCGGTTGCGCAGCAGTTGCGCGGCCTCGGCGTCGTCCATGCCGTCCAGTTCCATGCTGCGCAGCGCGTGCCACCACTGGGCGTCGGTGCGCCACTCGGCGGACGGGGGGCGCCGGCCGCCGATGACGAGCAGGACGTGCGCGGGCATGCGCGGCAGGAACTCGTCGCGCAGCCACTGTTCCAGGGGGCCCAGCGACTCCGCCGAGTCGATCAGCAGGACGTGCGCCTCCGACGGCGGGCCCTGCGCTTCGAGGGCGGCGAGGAACGCCTCGGGGGTCGGGTCCGTGCCGCGCATGTCGATGGAGCGGGCGGTCCTGCCGTGCGCCTCGGCCTCGTCCGCGAACCGGCGCAGCAGGGTGGTCTTGCCGACGCCGCCCATGCCGTGCAGCCACACGACGAAGCAGCCGTGCCGGTCGCTGAGCAGCAGCTCCCGCAGCAGCCGGAGTTCGGCGACCCGGCCGGTGAACACCCGTTTCCGCAGGGCCGCGAGCAGGTCGCCGTGGGAGTCGGCGGGGGCGGGGGCCGCGGCGAAGGGGACCGGGGGAGGGGCGGGCGCGACGGGCCGGGAGGCGACGGACCCGGGCTTGACGGACTGGGGCGGGGCGGACTGGGGCGGGATGGTGGCGGGCATGACGGAGGCGGGCGGGACGGGCGTGGGCTTGGGGGGTGTCGTCCGCATCTGCTATCCGCTGAACCGCTGAGGGCCGCCGACGCGGGGGCGGGTGAGGCTGAGGGTGCCGGTGGCCGTTCCGCGGGTCGGCGCCTGCTGGGCCGACGGCTCCGCGAGGCCCGGCAGAACCACCTTTGTGATCATCGAGCCTTTCCTGCTTTCGAGCTTATGAACTTCCGGGTTGCTGGGGTACTGCGGTACTGCGGTGCTGCGGTGCTGCCTTACTCGTGCGTCCCGGCTGTCGTGCCGTGGGCTTTGCGCTGCGGTTGCGCGCTTTTCGCTTTCGAGCACGTGAGCCGGTCCATGATTGACCGTGATCGATCGTGACCATCGACGATGCTCCTCCGGGGGTGCCCGCGCATCGGTGATGACTACGTAGAACGCGCTGGGTCGATTACGTAATTCCGTTTCGGGTGGTCAGAGAGTCAACTCCCGCAACTGGCGACGTGAGGAAATGCCCAATTTGCGGTAGATGTTTCGGAGATGGGCGTCGATCGTGCGCGGGCTGAGGAAGAGCATCGCCGCCACCTCCTTGGACGTCGCGCCGGCGCCGACCTTCCCGGCGATGACCCGCTCCTGCGCGGTGAGCTCGCCGAGCGGGTTCTCGCCGTGCGGGCGCGGCCGGGCGCCGATGGCGCGCAGCCCCCGCGCCGCCCGCGCGGCGAAGCCGCGGGCGCCCATGGCCGAGAGCATGTCGTACGCCGCCCGCAGCTCGGCCCGCGCCTCGGGGCGCCGGTTCTCGCGGCGCAGCCACTCCCCGTACGTCATCCGGGCGCGGGCGTACAGAATCCGCACCCGGGTCCGGGCGAACTGGTCGATGGCCTCCCGGTACAGCGCCTCGGTGTCCTCCTCCCGGCCTTCGTAGCGGCCCTCGTCCTGGCTGAGGAGCGCACGGGCCTGCAGCCACTCGGCGACGGCCCACGGAACCGGGTTCGTACGGGCCAGCGCCTCCAGATGGTCCAGCGCCGTGGCGGCCTCCTTCCCGCGCCCGACGTACGCGGCGGCCTCGACCAGCTCCGCGTTGACGGCCCAGATCGAGTACGAGCCGCCCTGCTGCCGCTGCTGGGCCGCCAACGCGGCCTCCAGCGCCGCCTCGTGGTTGCCGAGCCCGTTGTGCAGCACCGCCCGCGAGTAGTGCTCGCCGGCCGTCTCGAACGGCCGCCCGCCGGTGCCCAGCAGCGACTGGGTCTCGCGGTAGCGGTCGACGTCGCCGCTGTACGCGATGCAGACGAGCTCGGCCCCCAGCAGCGGGGCCGTGCCCGCGGCCTCGTCCACCGCCCGCGCCTCGCCGAGACTGGCCGCCGCCTCCGCGAACCGGCCGACCGAGACCCTGGCGATCGCCTGGTAGCGCAGCGCCTGCGGCAGCGCGGCGAGCGCGCCCTGCCGGCGCGCCGCCTTCACCTGGCGGTTCGCGACCTTCTCCATCAGCGCGTCGTCGCGGAGGTCGATGACGAGCTGGCAGACCAGGTTCATCCGCAACGGCCCCGTCGACGGGGCCGCGGGGTCGCTGCACGCCGCCGCGGCGGCGAGCATCGCGGGCACCGCCTCCTCGACGGGCAGCATGTTCTGGTCCAGCAGGGCGTCGAGCAGCAGATCGACCGGCCGGGCCGGCGCCCGCCGCGGGGCCCGCTCGCGGATGTGCGCGCCGAGCCGCTGGAGCCGTCCCGGCTCGTTGTCGTTGTACATGAACGACGCGAAGGCCTCCAGGTACGTCTCCCTGGCCCGGTCGGGGTCCAGGCCCTCGGCGATGTCGACGAGGGCGCCGGTCGCCTCCGGGGTCTGGCCGAGCTGGTAGTCGACCCGCGCGCGCAGCAGCCGCGCCTCGGCCTGCCCATGGGGGTCCATGGGCAGGTGCGCGGCCCGCGCGACGAGGGCGCGGGCCGCCGCCGGCGCCCCCGACTGCAACCGCAACTGGGCGGCGGCGAGCAGCCGTCCGGCCTGCCGGTCGGATACGGGCGTGAGCCGGCCCGCCTGCTCCATGAACGCCGCGGCGGCCGCGTACCCGCCGCGCTGCCGCGCCCGGTCGGCGGACCGCTCCAGCTCGACGGCGACCTCCTCGTCGACCTCGACCACGGCGTGCGCCCGGTGCCACGCCCGGCGGTCGGGGCCGGTCTCGGGATCGGTCGCCTCGGCGAGCGCCGCGTGCACCCGCCGGCGCGTGCCCGGAATGGCCGCGGCGTACACCGCCGACCGTACGAGCGGATGCCGGAACCGCAGCCGCGGCCCCAGCGACAACAGCCCGGCGTTCTCCGCCGTGTCGAGCCCGGCGGCGTCGAGGCCGAGAATCTCCGCCGCGCGCCGCAGCAGCCCGAGATCGCCGACGGGCTCCGCCGCGGCGAGCACCACCAGCGTCCGTACGGCGGACGGCAAACGGTCGAGGCGGCGTACGAACTGCTCCTCCAGCGCGGCCACCACACCGGCCTGCGATCGCATCGGCCGCGCGACCCCGAACGGCCCCGCGTCATGCGCGAACTCCAGCAGCGCCAGCGGGTTGCCGTGCGCCTCGGCCAGAATCCGGTCGAACACCTCGCAGTCCAGCCCGGTATGCGTCACCGCCCCCAGCACCGCCCGGGCGTCCTCGTCCCCCAGCCCCGACAGCGGCAGCCGCGGCAGCTCCGCGAGCCCGGAGGCGGGCCCGGCCTCCCGGGTGGCGAACACCACCGCGACCCGCTCGACGGCCACCCGCCGCGCCACGAAGACCAGCGCCCGCCGCGAGGCGTCGTCGAGCCACTGCGCGTCGTCCACCACACAGCACACCGGCTGCTCCTGCGCCGCCTCGTGCAGCAGCCCGAGCACCGCGAGCCCGACCGTCAGCGGATCGGGCGAGGTCTGCTCCCCGAGCCCGAACACGGCCTCCAGGGCCGCTTGCTGCACGGCCGGCAGCCCGAAGCGAAACCTGAGAAAAGGCGCGCACAACTGATACAGCGTCGCGTACAGCAAATCCTGCTCGAACTCGGCCCCGGCGGACCGCACAACGGCGAATCCTTCCAGTCCCGCCATCGCGGAATCGAGCAACGCCGACTTCCCGATTCCCGCCTCGCCGGCCACGACGAGCGCGCCCCCACGCCCGGCAGCCGCTGAGACCAGCAGCCGATCGATCTCGATCCGCTCCCTCTCCCGGGCAACGAGCTGCATCGGAGTCGGCCTCCCTGCCAGTGTTAGAGCCTCTAACGCCCTCAAAGCGTGATGAGTTGGTGCGAGATTTGTCAACTCGGTCAGTCAAATCCCCCAAGCAGGCGCCGGGATGGTGAAAACGGCTGCCCGAAGGGGCAGGGACGGGCGCTGGACCGGGGGCCGACATGATGGCGGGCGACGCGATGGCGGACGGCGTGACGGCGGGCGGCGCGGGCGGACGTGGACGGAATGGACATGAGCATGTCGATCTTGCGGGGCGGCGGCGGACCGGATTCGGATGAGCGAATCCCCTGTGGCCGATGAACTCGGCAGGCCCGTATGGGGGATCGCCGAGAATTCCCGGCAACTGCTGTCCAGGGAAAGGGCTTTAAGGAGGCCCTTTCCCCTTTCCGCGGGAGCGTCGCATGCCCGGCCCTGACGGTCGACTTTGCGTTGTCTTGACCCTCTGGTTTGGCCCTCGCTATGGTGACGGCCATGATCGACGGCCCTGACCAGGCCGTTAAGGTCGTGCTGGGTGAAACGGGGGCGGGCGGATGGCCGCCGCTACGGGGGGATTGGGATTGAACCTGTCATCAGACAGAACCGGTGGCAGAGTCGGAGACCGAGCGGAAGGACATTTCCGCGAGGCGCCGCCGTGGGTGCGCGAGGCGAACCTGTCCCTGCTGACCGCGCGCGAACGCGAAGTTCTCCTGGCGCTGGGCGACTGCCTTTCGAACGCCGCCATAGCGGGCCGCTGGTTCATATCGGAGCGGACGGTGAAGAAGCACGTCACCAGCGTCTTCGGCAAACTGGGGATATCCTCGCGCGCGGAAGCCGCCGTCATAGCGACGTACGACAAGGTCGCCGAAAGGTGTCCTTCAGGACACTAGATCCCATTCCGGGGACGTGGAATCTTCACTGGGTCAACACCAACCGCAGGGGAGAAGAACTATGTCCGCAGCAACTCTGGTGAAGGATTCCGACACCGCCGCGGAGCCGGCGCCGGCGAAGGCCGCCAACGCGTTCACGTCCGCGTCGATCGGCGCGTACGTGGCCGCGACGACGGCGCCCGAGCGCGCCCTCTCGTCGATCAGGGCCAAGGTCGACAAGGGGCTCGTGCGCTACGACGCCTGGTTCCTGATATTCACCGCCGTCATCCTCGGCCTGGGCGCCACCATCTTCGCCGGACTGGTCGTCTGGTGCGTGGTGAAGCAGAACAAGAAGTTCACCGGCTCGTGGTCCTTCAAGAACTGGGGTCTGAAGGTCAGCGCCGAATGCAAGTAGCGGCCTGACGGCCGCTACTGCGAGGCGCCCGGGAAGCCCCCGGCGGGATCCGGGCTCCCCGGGCGCCCCCGCCACCCACCGCATCGGCAAAGGATCAACGCGACAGTGTCTCTCCTGAATGTCAAAGACGTCAGCTATTCCTATGACGGAATTGTCAACGTCCTCCTGGACGTCTCCTTCACGGTCGAGAAAGGCACGATCGTCGGGCTGGTGGGCCCCAACGGCTCCGGGAAGTCCACGCTGATCAGGAACATCTTCGACCTCGTACAGCTGCAAGCCGGTTCCATACGGATCGGGGGCCATGAGCACGCCCGGCCCGAGGCGAAGAAGCTGGGCATGTATCTGTCCAGCAACGACTACCTCCCCGAGTTTCTGACGGCCCGCGAGTACATCGCCATGATGGGAAAGCTGTTCGGCCAGGACACGAACCACGACGAAGCCATCGAACTGTTCCGTAAATTCTCCATGGCAGGCCGCTACGACGACCTCATGGAGGACTATTCGCACGGCATGCGCAAGAAGACGCAGCTGGTCTCCGCGCTCGTCGTCCGCCCGCCGCTGGCCGTCATCGACGAGACCCTCAACGGCATCGACCTCGAAGCGCTGCACCTCGCCGAGCGGGAATTCCGGCGGGTCCGCGAGGAGGGCCGCTCGATCCTGCTGTGCACGCACGACTTCGCGGTGCTGGAGCGCCTGGCCGACCGCACCCTCTTCCTCGACCTGGGACGCGTGGTGTACGACGCGCCGACGAAGGACCTGGTCGAGGAGCACGGATCGCTCGACGCCATGGTCTTCGACTACCTCGAAACGTTCCAGCGATGAGGGGCGAACGACAACTGGCGGACATACAGCAGATGACGGACATGCGGCCGGTCACAGATGCACGACAACTGGCGGGCATACGACCGGCCCAGTCCGCGACCCTGGCCCGGATGCTCCTCGTCTTCTTCCGCCGCCGCGTGCTGCGGGCCGGAGCGCTGAAGTCCGCCCCGGTCAGGGTGTTCGTCGCGGTGGCGGGGGCGCTGCTGCTGGCCGCCATGTGCGCCGGCTCGTACTTCTTCCTGCGCCCCCTGGCCGACGAGGCGGCCGTGTGGCGGCTGCTGTTCGACACCTCCACGGTGTCCCTGCTGCTGTGGGTGCAGATCGCGTTCCTGCTGGTGAAGGTGTTGTTCATCAACGCCGAAGGGATGCTCCGGCTCAGCTACCAGCTGCCGGTCACCAACCGCGAGCGCTCGACGGCGTTCCTCCTGTACGAGGCGGCGATGACCGCCGCCGTGGCCGCCGTCGGCCTCGTCTCGCTCGCCGTGAGCGCGCTGATCCTCCTCGGCCCGTCCGCGATCGGCTACATCACGGCCTCGGTCGTCCTCCCGGCCGCCCTGACCTATCTGGGGCTGTCCGTCCTGTACCAGCTGCTGACCCGGCTGTGGACGCTCGCGGGGCTCGGCCGGATGGCGGGCGTTCTCAACGTGCTCGCGCTGTTCGCGCTGCTGGCGTACTACACGGCCCGGATGACGCCGATGATCCAGGACTTCTCCAGCGCGTATCTGAGCAGGCGGACCGCGTACACCTGGGTCACGTCGGTGTCCTGGGCCTGGCACGCGTACGGACCGTGGGCGGCGCTGGCCGGCGCGGCGGCCCTGGCGGCCGTACTCGTGGCCCTGACCTTCGCGCTCGCCCCCAACCAGCACATACGCCAGTCCCGCTACCTGAAGCTCCCCGGCAGCGTACGGCTGCGCGGCGCCCTTGGCCCGTACGACTGGTGCCTGCTGCGCAGCGCGCAGACCGTGGCCGCCGCCGCCATGGCGCTGGCCCTGTTCGTCTACCTGCTGCTCGCCAAACCTTCGGTGAGCCCCCTGTGGGGCCTCGCCGCCCTGTCCTTCGGCGGCCTGTACCAGTTCACGGCCACCCAGCGGCTACGCGACCTGCCAGGCACGCGAGAACCGGCCTGGCGCGTCTACACCCGCCTGATCACAGCGCAACTCATCCTGCTCACCGTGTTCGCCGTACCAGCCTTGGCGATCACGGCCGCGCTCGCCCCGGACCGCTTGATTCCGAGCGGCGCGGCGCTGGCGTCCTGCCTGGGCGGAGCGGTGATGACCACGTGCGTCGGCATCGTGTTCCCCGCGGAGAAGGACAACCCGTTCTCCGTGTTCCTGGGGCTGTCGGTGGTCTTCATCGTCGCCGGCACGACGGTGATCGGGCTGGGCCTGCTGAACCTCCCGCCCTGGGCGGTGGTGGCCTGCCTCGCCGGGGCGGTCGTCGCCTTCGTCTGGTACGCGGTGCAAGGAATCCACACCAATGAATCGAGGAGAAGGAATGTTCACGGCACGGTCGGTAGTGACGTCCGCCATCGGGGCCGCCCTGCTGACGCTGATCACCGCGGCGGCGGTCCTGCTCACCCTCATGTTCTCGACGGGCACTGACGAGGTCGTCGAACGCACGGCGCTCTTCGGCTCGTTGGTCTTCGAGACGGTGAAGAAGAGCGACGGCGCGCTGGGCATCACCACCGGCGTCGAGAACCCGCTCCCCCTCATCGCCTTGTTCCTCGTCCTCACCGCCGTCCTGACGATGATCCAGACCATCTACCGGGGACTGAAGCAGCGCCGTGAGCACCTCCTCAACGCACCCGGCAACTGATCTGAGACTCCGCGCCGTCGCCTGGGCGGTGGCCGCCCAGGTATGGCCGCTGCTGGCACTGGCCGCGGTCTTCCAGGCGATGGCGCTGGCCTGGCTGGCGAAGTCCGGCGACCCCGTCCCGACGACCCTGGCCTGGCAACTCTCGACCAAGCCGGCCGCCCTGGGCCTGGCGGCGTCCTTCGCCCTCCACGAATCGGCTCATGTGGCGGCCCTCAGACGGATCGCCACGGTCACCCACATCACGCTGGAGAGAACGGCCTGGCGCACGTCCCTGATCCCCCGGGGCGAGATGACCGCACGCCAGACGGCGACGGTGGCCGCGGCGGGCCCCCTCGCCTGCGCCGCGACGGGCGCCCTCCTATGGTTCTCCGGCCTGGACCGCCCGCTGTCGTACTGGTACGCGGCGCACGTGGTGTTTCTCCTGCCGCCGTTCGGCGACGGCAGGGCGCTATGGCGAAGCGTCCGCACAACACAGCGGACCAAGACGAGCTGAATCAGGCTGACTAGCGGGAATCACCGCAACCCGGCGAAGAGATCACTCTCGGGCAGGGGAGCGCCGGTGGTGTCCTTGACCCGCACGTAGGTCTCCATGCCCATCAGCTCGCCGAACCTCTCCTTGCCCATCTTGAGGAAGAAGATGTTCTCGCCCTGACTGGCATGTGCGGCCAGCGAGTCGAATTTCTGACCGCTGAACGCGGCGGTATCCACCCACGTGGTGATCTCGTCGTCGGGGAGGCCGATCTCGGCCAGCGCGGCGAGCTCGGCGGGGTCGGGCTCCGGCATGTCCCCGAACTCGCGCATGAGCTCCCCGAACCGCTGCATCGCCGAGTGGGGCATCGTCGTCCAGTACACCTTCGGCGTCAGCTCCGTCATCTCCAGTGCCGCCATCGTGATGCGGTTGGCCTGGATGTGGTCGGGGTGGCCGTAGAACCCGTTCTCGTCGTAGGTGACGACGACATCGGGCCGGTAGCGCTCCATGAGCTCCGCGAGCCGGGCGGCGCCCTCCTCCACGGGCGTCTGCCAGAAGGACCCGGGGGCGTCGTTGCTCGGCCAGCCCATCATCCCGGAGTCGGCGTAGTCCAGCGTCTCCAGATCGCTGATCTTCAGCACGTCGCAGCTCTCCTGGAGCTCCCGACGCCGCATCACGGCGACAGCCTCCGGATCGTGACCGGCGTCACCCGGCTTCACTCCCCCCGGCCCGTCACCGCACCGTCCGTCGGTACAGGTCACGAGAACCGTCCGCACCCCTTCGGCCGCATACTGCGCGAGAACCCCTCCCGTGCTGGTGGCCTCGTCGTCGGGGTGGGCGTGTACGGCCATGAGCGTCAAGGGCCGGTCAGTCATGAAACAGTCCTCCTGAGAAAACACGTCGCAGTCCACATGCACGGGGCGAGGCTCCGGACGGAACGGACGACCTCCCGATCCCCGCCCACCCAGCACCGCCCCCTCGGCCCTGTAACCCCGCCGACCGGACCCGCTGTTCCCGACCGGCCGCCATCGACAGCATTTTCAAGATCGAACCGAACCGGCGGTCACGCAATCAGTCACGCGGAACGCATCAGGGCCGGTAACTCATCCGAGTCACCGGCCCTGATCTCTGTTCCTTCAGTCGGGGTGGCGGGATTTGAACCCACGACCTCTTCGTCCCGAATGAGGTTCGGGTGGGCTCGTGATCGGCGGCGATGGGTATCGGCGCTGGTCAGAGACTTGCTGCGGGGCGGGCTCGCATGGCTTCAGAGGGTATCCGTTGGAAGATCATCTCCCAGATTTCTCCCAGCGAGGGCCGACTGCCTGCACACTGGGCGCGGAGTGGCGCGGTTGCTGCAGCAAGTTTGCGTATCAGGTGAGGCTCTTGCGGCGTGCGCGCAGGGAGTAGGTCGTCGGTCCACCCGGCCTGCCGCTCTTCGACCAGCCGCCGCTCGTCGCGATGACCCAGCCCTTCTGCTCCTTCATCTGTGCGGCGAAGGTACGGCGGTCGTTGATGGAGCAGCCGCAGGTGAGGGTGACGTCGATGTCGAGGTACTGGCTGCGAGGGTTGTCGTCGCCGTACGGATCCTTGATCCATTCGACCTTGTGGATGTGGCCCTTCAGGCCCGTTCGCTCTTCGTCATGTTTGATCCCGAGTGCCTTGGCAAACTCGTCCAGGTCGTCGATCTCGAAGAGGTCGCTCGACCACTGGCCGGGCCAGACGGCGAACAGCCGGGACTCTCCGCCGACCGCGCGCTCGTAGGCGGCACGCTGGTCCCCGTGCGTCACGGTGCCATCCCCGTGGACCTCGATATAGCACGTCGTACTTGAGGCGTACGGGAAATCTCTGCCGGTTGCGGCTGCGCTTCGTGGCTTCATTGGCCCCCCAATGTGGTTCTACGGCAATGCACTTTGTTCGATCCCAGTGAACAACAGGTCGGCATTGCAGGGGTGCCATCTCATGAAAGGTGATCGGAGCGCGTTGTCGACCAGAACACCGTTGGTTACTGAGCTTGAACTCGTGATGTCGTAGGGGTTGAGGGGCTGTGGTCTCCTGCGGCATCACCGGGTCGTGAGGTATCCACAGGGTGGCGGGCTGACCGCCGAACGGCAGCAGTTCCGCGAGGAGTTACGGGGCCAGGCGGCCGAGCGGTTCGCAAGGGGCGAACCGAGCTCAGCGATCGCCAAAGATCTGCGCGTCAGCGTCCGTTCGGTGCAGCGATGGCGGCGGACCTGGGATGAGGGCGGTCCGCGGGCCCTGCGCTCGCGTGGGCCCGCGTCGCTGTCATGGCTGAATGAGAAGCAGTTCGCGCAGTTGGAGGCGGAGCTGGCCGAGGGGTCGGCCGCGCATGGGTGGGAGGAGCAGCGGTGGACACTGGCCAGGGTCAAGACGGTGATCGGCCGGCGCTTCCATATGCACCGTTCAGGGCCTGCGCAAGCTCCTGATGCGCAACGGCTGGTCCTGTCAGGTCTCGGCCCGACGCGCGATGGAGCGGGACGACGAGGCGGTGGCCGGGTGGGTCAAGGAGGTGTGGCCGTGCGTGGAAGGCTCGCGGCGGCCCGTGGGGCCTGGCTGGTCTTCGAGGACGAAGCCGGATTCTCCATGACGCCTCCGCAGGCCAGGACCTGGTCCCAGCGTGGCCGGACCTCGGTGGTGCGGGTCCGCGGCCGCTCCCGGTGACGCGTCTCTATCGCCGCGCTGACCTGCTACAAACCCGGCGACCGCTCCCGGCTGATCTACCAGCCTCGCAGGAACGACGGCCGACGCGACGGCTGCAAGAGCTTCTCCTGGCATGACTACCGTGGCCTGCTGACAGCCGTACACCGGCAGCTCGGCGGCCCGATCGGCCTCGTCTGGGACAACCTGAACGTTCACAAGGCTGCCGGACTGCGCGAGTTCGCCGAGGCCCGGGACTGGCTGACCATCTTCTACCTGCCGCCCTACGCGCCTGATCTCAACCCTGTCGAAGGGATCTGGTCGCTCCTGCGACGCGGCTAGCTCTCCAACGTTGGCTTCAACAACCCCGAACAGCTCGTCCGGACCGTCCGACGCGGACTACGGCACATCCAGTACCGCAACCACCTCATAGACGGCTGCCTCACCGAGACTGGCCTGACGATCACACCTTCCTGAGGAAACAGAGCGACATCACGAGTTCAAGCTCAGTAGAGGGCGTCTGAAAAGCCGGTCAGCGGGCAAGTTCCCTGGTAGCGGGGCGGTGGCGCACTTTCAGGAGCTGGGGTGTGCGGGCTGCGTTCCCGTTACTCGACTGATCTGTCCGATCGGGAATGGGAGATCCTCTGTCCGCTGGTTCCGGCGGTCAAGCCCGGTGATCGGCCGGCGATACACGCGCGGCGGGGGATTCTGAACGCGTTGGCGTACTGGCTGCGGGCCGGCTGTGCCTGGAGATTGTTGCCGCATGACCTGCCGCCGTGGCAGACCGTCTATCACTACTGGCGGCGACGGCAGCAAGAAGGTGTGTGGGAGCGGATGTTGACGGCTCTGCGCGAACGCGAGCGGATGCAGTTCGGCCGTGATGCCACTCCCAGCGCGGCCATAGTGGACAGCCAGAGCGTGAGGGCCAGCGAACGCGGTGGCCTGCACGGGTACGACGGCGGCAAGAAGGTCAACGGCATCAAGCGGCACCCGCTCGTCGATACCTGCGGCACCGTCCTGGCCGCTTGCGTGAGCCCGGCGAGCGTCGGCGATCGTGATGGCGCCGCGGTGCTGTTCTCCCAGGCTGCCGGTGTCTTTCCGCGCCTTCGGCTCGTATGGGCGGACCAGGGGTACCGCGGTGCCGACTTCCATGCCTGGGCCCGGGAAACCACCGGCGTCACCGTGCAGGTCGTGCAGCGCCGCGACGGAGGGTTCCGCTCGACCTGGGCGAAGGCAGGGACACCGCCTCCGGCCGTGCCCCTCTTCGCAGTGGTCCCGCGACGTTGGGTGGTAGAACGGACCATCGCCTGGCTGGGACGGTGCCGCCGCCTGTCGAAGGACTACGAGGACCTGAGTGTGTGTTCAGAGAACGCCATCTACCTCACCATGGCCATGCTCCTCGTGCGGCGCCTCGCAAGACCAGCCCGCTGACCGGCTTTTCAGACGCTCTCTAGTGGCCGAGTGGACCCACATGCCATGGGTCGCTCGGACGGCCGTCGGCTTCAAGCCCGTAGCGACGAGCCTGTTGCCAGCCGACATCGTCGGGGCGGTGGAGTTCAGCGAACATACCGATTCCAAAGCCACCACGATATCCAGCATCAATTCCTATGCGCATGAGTCGATCGACACCAGTCGAATCTCCATTCTCGTCTCGGCAGTACAGCAACTCGCTTAGGCCCTGCCCATCGGGGTCGGATACGGCGACAAATTCTGCTTCTTCCGTCTGCCCGTTCCTTTCGAGAAGGTCTGACAGTCCCCAATAGGCGTCAGACTCTCCGCGTTCCGCGGCTCGTCGCATCAGGTGGATCGCTCGCTCCAGGTCTCCTGCAACATCGCTCATGCATGCGAGCGTGAATAGAGCTCCAGCGTTTCCTGCTTCTGCGGCCTGACAATACAATTCACGCTGCACTTCCTCATCTGGTGTGATCTCCGCCAAGCAGAGAGCAGCCTCGTGGCTTCCAGCATCAATAGCGCAACGGTAAAAAGCAGCGGCTTCTTGCGATCTGTCTGGCCTCTTTGATATTTCAGCTAGCGTCAGGAGAGCATCAACATCGCCAGCATCGGCGCCTTCCATGAGAATTTTACGCGCCGTGGCTTGAAGGTGAGGAGGCGTATCATGGTCAAATAGGTAGCGCAAATATGGGTACCACAGCCGAGGGTCAGTTGTGGTGGAGTTCGCTTTGAGGAGGAGGCGTTCGGCGCCTTCCTTGTCGCGGCCAGATATGCGTTTGGCCAGTTGGATCTGCGCCCAATAGTCACCCGCTTCGGCTGCGCGACGATAGAGACGCTCGGCGGCTTTGCGATCGCCAGCGCCCTCCTTAAGCTGGGCCAGCAGCACAAAGGCGGGCGTCTCCCCCTCGTCCGCGGCTCGCTCGTACAGTTGTTCTGCTTCTTTTCGGCGACCATGGCGATCGTGCCATGAGGCCAGCGTGGCAAGACCCCGAGCGTCCGCGGCCTCAACGGCTTGCCGATAGATGCTCGACTCCGGGTCATAGCCGTCAAAGCGGGCTTGGACCGCAGCGAGTTCTACAAAAGCGCTTGAGTCCCCGGCTTGGGTCGCCGCGCGGACAAGTTGGACAGCATGGCGGTACCGCCAACGATCATTAGCCGCCTGAGCTAGCGCCATAAGGGCCGCTGGGTCACGAACGTTATCGGCGGCGGCGTCCCAGAACGCCTTGGGAGGCACTGCATAAATGCGCTCGGACCGTCCGCGCTGATCCAGATAGTCAGCCAGTTGATAGTGTGGCTCCGACGGCTTGGTCTCCCCTGGGCGAGCACGGATCCGTGTCAGGGGCCCGCGTGCACCGTGCAGCGGAAGGGTTGCGTACTCTAGGGCTTGCGATGCCCAGGAGTCAGTCACTTGCCCCCACTGTAGGTTTGTCAGATATGAGGGAGCAGCGAACTCCAGCAGCGACAACGGCACAGTCGGTCCAAGGCCCAACCGTTGGGCATCCATGGCCACCTCTATCACCGCCCTGGCGGCCGGGGGGGCATTTAGATATCGCTCAATAAGCGCCGGCCCACCAGTCAGGTACTGAGTGATGTGCCCCTGCTCCGCATGTTTAACCGCATGAGCAAGCCTCGGATCCACTGCAGCAGCTGCATTGAGGTTCGCTGACTCACTCTCACTGAATTTGTCGGGTACAGGCAGATCGCATCCCGTCAGCAGCGCCCTAGCTTGCGAATGAGAGTCATTGGTGCCGGATCCGGATGTGGGAGGAGCCGTGAGCGTCGCCCAGTATTCGTGCCAAAGTGTGCCCAGGACGAGCACCGGGGCACGTTCTGGGTCGCGCAGGAGCGCACGCAATCCGGCAGCGAGATTTTCGCCCATTGGGCTGTTCGGTGTGAGTAGATAGTGCTGGGTCTCGTTCAGCCATAGGACGGTGTTAGGCTCAACCGCTTCCAGGCAGGAAAGGGCAGCTTCAGGTCGGCTGGGCTCGATCGGATGCCATAGGCGCCAGGAAGGTGAGAGCAACTGGATGGCTTCCCAGCAGGCGCGGGTCTTCCCTGTAGAAGATCCGCCTACCAGCATCACTATCTTGCTGGCCCCATGGACTACCTGCTGTACAGCGTCGCGAAGCCGTCGGTCATGCTCGCGCTCGACGTACACCGGCAAGGCCGGAAGGTGTTCTGCAGATCCGTCCGATTCAACGGTGATGGCCTGGTGTACTTCCCATGCGTAGGGATCGGCGATCTCGCTGATGCACCGTCCAGGAGGCTGTTCAGGAAGCAGGCGCCGCTGCGGGGCACGGGCTTCGTTGATGATGATGTCGCCGCCTGCCTGGTAGATCCGAGCATCGTGTCGTGCTGCGGCATCTTGCCGAATCACTGGTCGGCGATCACTGTCACTCACGACTCGTTGATGGTCTGGTGGCCAACAGCTTGGTAGATGCGGGCCCTTCCAGATGCACGGGCCTTCATCTCAACGGAACCGATGCGGGTCGCCTCAGCGCTCGGCAGCAGTGGGGTCAACTCCTCGTCCAGGAGTCGACGTAGTTCGTCTGCCAGAGAGGGATCATCGCGCAGCAGCCTGAGCAGTCGGCGCTGCCAATCGGCGGCAAGCCCTGCTTCGGCCTCCGAGTCACCGGCTTCCCGGGCGGCCAGCACCTCAACACGCACATCGGCAAGCTCTTCTTCAATCGCCTGAACACGTTGTGGATGCACACGGCGCCACAGAGCCACAGCAGACGAACGCGCCTGCTGCCAAGTGTCCGTTGCCATCGCGCCCACGAGTGCGGTGCCCGCTGCCATGACGAGCGGATTCATATAGCCCCCAACCTCAGTAGCAAGGTCACCACCGTATTCGAAAAGTCCGCCTGCCATGGTTGGCTGGCGGCACCCGAAGTCACGCCAGCCTCAGAGATCTCCCTGGTCTGGGCCCTCCCACGGGCAGCGTGGGACGAGGCGGGGCACCAGACGGTTGGAAATGTGAGTTCTCGGTCGGCCTGTCGCCCCCGGCCGACTCCGCGATGGCGGAGTGGAACGCGTACTTCACCACCGACGTCCCCTACGAGCCCCTGACCGATCTCCTCATCGCGCTCGGCACGCGTACGGTTGCGGACATTGGCACCGCCGGGCCCCAGACGGTCCTCAACGCGCTGAGCGCCAAGGGCTGGATCCGCGATCTGGATCGGCGTCAGACCACCGCGACTGACGCCGCCTTCACGCGCAGCGTCTCCTTGGTCCAGGCGCAGCTGGTGCTCAGCGGTGAGAAGACCTCCTCCTGCTGGCTACCAGCCGGATCGGTGGACCGGTCGGCCCTGTTCCGGGCCTTCGGGGTCCGGAGCTACCGGAGCCCGACTGCCCGGAGCGCCTGCTCGGCGGCCCGGTACTGGTAGAAGTGGCCGTGGTCGAGGCTGGTCTGGAGCAGCATCCCCTGCTCCTTGTCTGCGTGGAAGAGCGACAGGGTGGCGCAGTCCTCGCACTTTTCGCAGGTGAGGAATGGGCTCAGCGGGTGGAGTCTTTGGCCGCCACCGGCCAGGTACAGACTGGTCGCGATCCGCTCTGGTCCGGCATGACGCAAGTTCTCGGTGGGAACGACTGGGTGGTCTCCCATCAGCCGCGGAAGGGTGATGGTGTCCGACTGCTCGTGGCGATCCCACACCACGTTGGTCACATCAAGCAGCTGCAGGTCGGCGAGGAAGCGTGCTCGGTCGAGGAGCAAGCGCAGGCCGTCGTGAGCCTCGTTCAACTTGGAGACGGAGACAGCGGGGAGGTATTCACGCCCGTGGGCCCTGCTGTTGCGCTTGGTGCCCAGGCTGCGGCAGGCTGCCTCGGCCTCGTCGTCCGCAAGGAGGGTTGCAAGGTCGTGGAGGGGGTGCTCGGGGGGAAGTTTGGACATGCCCTCCGCCGCTCCGATCTGCTGAAGGATGCGCTGCCAGTCCCCGAAGCCGGGGCCGCCGTGCCCGGTTGCGATCTTCCCCTTGAACGCCTTGATGGCCTTGCAGGCGATACCAGCCTCGTGCGCCAGAGCGATCGTGAGAAGCGCGCTGTATCCGAGCAGGGTTTCCGCGGCCTTGAGTACGGCCGCGTACTCCTTCGCCTGGGCATCGTCCTGGCCGTCCGCGCTCTTCTGCACCTCGACGTTCCGCCAGCGCAGAGCGATCGGATAGGGGTACCGGGTGCGGACGATAAAGCCCGGATCGTCCAGTTGGGCTGCAGCGACGGAACGGAGCCGGGTGAGCTGGCCGGTAGCAATGATGCGGTGCCGGGCTTCCTCCGGGCTTGTGCTCATGTCGAAGACTGACTCCGCGAGCGCCCCGGCCTCGGCCGCCATTTCCCCCAACCGCTGGCCAGCAGCAGCGAGATTGGCCAGGGCTGCGGACAGCGCGGGGTCCTCGTTCGGCAGCTCCAGCGCCTTGAGCTGAGAGCGCCTAAGGTGCCGTTGAAACGCGTATCCGGCTGTGAGAGCTCCGACGGTATCGGAGCGCAGGAACGCGAGGATCAGGTGGGCATGCTCCGCCGTCAAGGGTTTGGCCGGGCGGAGGACAAACAGGCTGCTCACGGCAATGGCCGGTAGATCAGCTTCCTGCACCAGAGCGGCTTTCGGTCGACCGGAAACCACCGAGGACAGCAAGACGTCGCCGGCACGAAGCTGAAGCCGCTCCGGTGTATCGTTGCGCCAGTCATCGGCTGCCGGATCCGCTGTCGAGATCACACCGTCTCGCCCAATGTTCTTCAGCCAGATGAGGCGGACAGCGCCCGAGTCGGCGGGTCCGCAGACCCCGTCCGCGACCCGGCGGTCAAACGTCCATCCGCTCAGGACCGTATCGAACACCGATTCAAACGGCAGGCGGTCTGACGACGAGTCTTCGTGCTGCGCAGTGCTGGACAAGGTCCCCCCAGGGATCGTGATGCCAGATCCTACGATGCTGGTTGAATGTGCCGTCAGGCGTGTTGGCGGTGACCTCCAAGGCATGGGAGCGGACGGGGGGCCCGCGGAACGCCAGCCGCCGTGGCGTGTCAGAGTGATTGGGCTCTACAACCGCTGGCACCTTGATCGCCCAAACAAGTCCTACTAGCTAGTCGTCGGCCCATCGAAGCTGGAAGAGCAGCTTCTCGGCTTCCTCGGCCGCCACGTCGGCGGTGCGCTCATAGTGGCAGACCAGGCACTGGCCGACTCCGATGCCCATGCCGTGTTCGTCTCCATGGTCTGGGCCGAAGGCGGTGTATCCGCAGATGGGGCAGTCCTGAAGTTCGAGGCTGTCAGGGTTGTGTTTGGGGTGATAGGACGGGTGAAGTTCGCTGGCTCGCTCCGCCCGGTTACTGGCTTCCTCGTCCCCGAGCCGGAGCAAGAGGGCGAAAGCACGGGCTCGCGCGGCGCGGTCGTCGGCCTCGGTCCCTTCCCAGGCACAGTCGGCGTGTTCGCCCCCGAGAGTGCCGAGGCTGTTGTGATGGTCGAGGGCGAGCAGAGCTTCGATGTGCTCGCGCTGCAGGCCACCTCTGACGCTGGCGTGCCGCACGGGTTGGGTGCTCTTAATTCCGCTGCGGAGCACGATGACGTGGATGCGGGTGTCCAGGGCCAGCGATTCGGCGCCCTCCCACGGCCATACGCTGCGAAGGCTCTCGTTGGGAGCTGGCGGGGGCGCGGGGTCGGGGATCACGAAGACGCCTGGCTCCTCCTGGTCCTCCTGAGCCTTTTCCTTGACGACGTCGAGCAGCGCGGCAGCCGACTTCACTCGTCGGCCGTCTTTCTCCGTGGCTGCGGCCTCGCCCCACTCGGCGGACACGACAGCCGCCAGCCCGTTAGTCAGGGCTTGGTCGAAGATGGCCTCTGCTCCGGAACCCATGTGGTCGCACTCAAGCTCGGGGTGCACCGGGCGTACGTCTCTGCGCGCTGTTCCTGCATTCCGACATCATCAGCGGAAGTCGGCCACCAGCACACGAGGATTCCCCCTCGCCTTGGCGGTGGGTACGTGCTGCCTGCTTCGCAGTTGGGTCAGCGACGTGAGGCGCTGGAGTTCGCTAACGTGCAGGTGTGCGTTGCTACGTGCGCGGCGTGTCACACCTGCCCGGCTGCTACCAGCCGGGAGAAGCCCACCAAGATCTTCTCCCAGATTTCTCCCGAACGATCACCGGAGACGCGGGAGGGGCCTGATCCTCAGTGAGGATCAGGCCCCTGACCTGTGTTCCTTCAGTCGGGGTGGCGGGATTTGAACCCACGACCTCTTCGTCCCGAACGAAGCGCGCTGCCAAGCTGCGCTACACCCCGAAGCAACGAGCTCTACTTTAGCGGACCGATGGCCGGAGACGAAATCCGGTTCTCGGGGCCGCGCAGGTGGGGGCGGATGCGGTCGAGGAGGAGCAGGGCCAGGGCGAGGACGTAGAAGGCCAGGGCGAAGATCACGGTGTTGCCGAGGACGCCGCCGTAGCCGTGGATGTCGACGTCCAGGAAGGGGTACGGGTAGCGGCCCTCGGTGCCGGGGGAGAGGAGGGCGCCGCGGATGAGGGCGAAGGGGAGGTAGAGGAGGGGATAGATCAGCCACTGCCAGGCGTACGCGAGGCGGAACCGGCCCGGTGTCGTGAGCACGAGCCAGTCGAGGACGACCGCGATGGGGGTGGCCGTGTGCAGGAGCTGGGTGGCCGTGGTCTGCCACTCGGAGGGGGCGTGGGCGTCGCCGGCCATGGCGAAGCCGCTGGAGTCGTTGGTCAGGACGAAGTGGTAGACCAGCCCCGTGATGGCTATATAGAGGACCGCCGCCCCCGTGATCCGCGCCGAGAGCGGCGGCCGGGCCGACCACGCCCGGTGTGCGGCCGCCAGCATGACCACCGCGACCACCGCGTTGGACTGGATCGTGAAATAGCTGAGCACCCGCGGCACGTCGCCGATCGCGCAGTCGATCACGATGCCGGTGATCGCCGCCAGCGCGATGAGCACCCGGAAGACGGCCGTGAGCGGGCGGCGCCCCGCCGGGACGACCGCGGAGGCGGGGACGCCCGCGGCGCTGATCGCGCTCTGCCGCGCGTGGGAGGAGGTCGGATCGATCATCCCCCCACCGTAAGGGCGGGCGCTCCCGCCCGGCGGAAGTCTTCCAGTTCCGTGCGTTCGGGCTTCGGTCGGGCTTCGGCCGGGCTTCGGTCAGGCTTCGGTCAAGGTGAGGAGCGTCGCCTCCGGCGGGCAGTTGAAGCGGACCGGCGTGTACCGGTTGGTGCCGCACCCCGCCGATACGTGGAGGAACGACTCGTTGCCCCCCGCCCGGTGCTGCGACAGGCCCTTGACCCGCTTCGTGTCCAGGTCGCAGTTGGTCACCAGCGCCCCGTAGAACGGCACGCAGAGCTGGCCCCCGTGCGTGTGCCCGGCCAGGATCAGCGGGTAGCGGTCCGCCGTGAACGCGTCCAGCACCCGCAGGTACGGCGCGTGCACCACCGCCAGCGACAGGTCCGCCGACGTGTCCGGGCCCCCGGCCACCTCGCTGTAGCGGTCCCGCTTGATGTGCGGGTCGTCGAGGCCGGTGAGGGCGATCTCACACCCGTCGACCTTCAGCCTGCCCCGCGTGTTCGTCAGGCCGACCCATCCCGCCGCGTCGAAGCCGTCGCGCAGCTCCTCCCACGGGTTGTGGATCGCTCCGACCACCGGCTTGTTGCCGTTCAGGCCGTGCCGCTTCTGCGCCTTCTCGATCAGGTAGCGGGCCGGATTGCGCAGCTTCGGTCCGTAGTAGTCGTTCGAGCCGAAGACGTACGCGCCGGGGAACTCCATCAGCGGCCCCAGCGCGTCCAGCACCTCCGGCACGCCCTCCGGGTCGGACAGGTTGTCGCCCGTGTTGATCACAAAGTCCGGGCGCAGCCCCGCCAGCGACTGGAGCCAGCGCTGTTTCTTGCGCTGCCCGCAGACCATGTGGATGTCGGAGACCTGGAGCACCCGCAGCGGCCGCCGGCCGCGCGGCAGCACCGGGACGGTGACCCGTCGAAGGCGGAAGGAACGGGCCTCGATGCCTGCGGCGTAGGCCACGCCGGCCGCGCCGACCGCCGTGATTCCCGCCGTGATGCCCAGGGGTACTCCGTATCGCGCGCGCATGCGCCCATCGTCGCAGACCGGCCGCCCAGGGGAAATCTTCGGGTGATTCCCGGCAGTTGCTGGCATAGTCAAGGACATGACCACGCTCAAGTCCCAGCTGCAGGACGACCTCACCGCCGCCATCAGGGCGCGCGACGAGCTGCGCTCCTCCACCCTCCGGCTCACCCTCACCGCGATCACCAAGGAGGAGGTCTCGGGCGAGTCCGCCCGCGAGCTCTCCGACGACGAGGTGCTGAAGGTGGTCACGCGCGAGGCGAAGAAGCGGCGTGAGGCGGCGGAGGCGTTCGAGCAGGGCGGCCGGGCCGAGTCGGCGGAGCGGGAGAAGGCGGAGGGCGAGATCCTCGCCGCGTACCTGCCCCAGCAGCTCTCCGATCTGGAGCTGGAGTCGCTGGTCGCCGCGGCCGTCGCGGAGGCGGCCGGGCACGGCGCCGAGGGGCCGCGCGCGATGGGCGCCGTCATGAAGATCGTGAACCCGCAGGTGGCCGGCCGGGCCGAGGGCGGCCGCGTCGCCGCGATGGTCAAGAAGCTGCTCGCCGGCTGACCCCCGGCGGGACATCGTCGCGAACGCGGAGGGCGCCCGGACCAGAGGAATGGTCCGGGCGCCCTCTACTGCCTGGCAGCGGGTGACGAAGCCGTCGGGCTAGTGGTGCTTGCCGCCGTGCTGCTTCCCCTTGCCGGGCTTGCCGGCCTTTCCGTCGTCCCCGCCGTCATCGCTCTTGCCGTCCTTACCGGAACCGGCGATCGGGACGGTCGTGAACTTGTCCGCCGGCTTCCCGGCGAGGGCGCCGGAGACGGAGTCCTTCCAGATGGGCGCCGGGCCGTCGGCGCCGTACACCTTGTCGTACGGCTTGCCGCCGAAGGTGATGCCGTTCTGCATCTGGACCTTGTGCTGCGGGTCGCCGAGCCAGACCGCGCCCGCCATGTTGGGCGTGTAGCCCACGTACCACGCCGAGTACCGGTTGTCGGTGGTACCCGTCTTGCCCGCGCTGTCCCGCCCGTCGGTCAGCCCCGCCGCCTTGCCCGTACCGTCGTCGACGACGCCCTTGAGCATCGTGTTGATCGTGTCCGCGGTCTTCGTCGACATCGCCTGGGTGCAGGTGCTCTGCGGCACCGGCAGCTGCTTGCCGTCGGAGTCGGTGACGCTTTCGAGCGCGGTCGGCGTGCAGTACTTGCCGCGGGCCGCGAAGGCGGCGTACGCGGCGGACATGTTGAGCGGCGACGCCTCGTTCACGCCGAGGGTGTACGAGGCGCCGAGGCCCCACTCCGTGCCGCCCGCGCGCTTGGTCATGCCGAGCTTGTTGACCATCTTCGTCACGTTGCACAGACCGGTGTCGGCCTCCAGCGAGACGAAGTAGGTGTTGATCGACTTCTTCAGCGCCTCCGGCATCTTGTACGGGCCGACCTCGTCAGGGCTCTCGTTCGGCACCGAGGCGCTGCTGGCGTAGCTGCGGCCCTGGCAGTCCGAGACGGTCGGGTACGGCATCCGGTTCGGCGACGGGTACGACTGGGAGTTGTCCATGCCGTTCTCCAGCGCGGCGGCCGCGGTGAAGGGCTTGAACGTCGAACCCGGCAGATATCCCGCGCCGCCGCCCATGTTGCGGTCCACGGAGAGGTTGATCTGCGTCTCGTTCTTGCCGAAGCCGTACGGGCGTGACTGGCCCATGCCGCGGATCTTGCCCGTGCCCGGCTCGACCAGGGTGACGGCGGTGGCCACCGGGTCGGACGGGTACACATGGCTCTTGACCCCGGCCTGCACCGACTTCTGGGCCTGCGGGTCCAGCGTCGTACGGACCGTCATGCCGCCCTGGTTCCAGCGCTTGCCCCGCTCCTCCTTGGTCTTGCCGAAGGTCTTGTCCCGCAGGAAGATCTCGCGGACGTAGTCGCAGAAGAAGCCCGCGCCCTTGACGGCGGTGATGCAGCCGCTCTTGGGCGGCTTGACCTTGAGCTTCACCGGCTTTTTCTTCGCCGCCTCGGCCTCGGCCGGAGTGATGTCGTGCACCTCCGCCATCCGCTGGAGCACGGTGTTGCGGCGCTTGGTCGACTCCTCCTTGTGGCTGACCGGGTCGTACCGGGTCGGCGACTGGACGATGCCGGCCAGCAGCGCGGACTCGTCGAGGGTGAGGTCCTTGGCGTGCTTGCTGAAGTAGCGCTGGGCCGCCGCCTCGACGCCGTACGCCTGCTCGCCGAAGAACGTGATGTTCAGATAGTTGTTGAGGATCCGCTTCTTGCCGAGCTCCTGCTCGACCTGGATCGCGTACTTCAGCTCCTTGACCTTGCGGCCGACCGTCTGCTGGGTGGCCTGCGCGACCTTGTCGGGGTCGTCGCCGGCCTCCTCGATGAAGACGTTCTTCACATACTGCTGGGTGAGGGTGGAGGCACCCTCGGATACGCCGCCGGACTGCGCGTTCTTGTTGAGGGCGCGGAGCACGCCCTTGAGGTCGATCGCCCCGTGCTCGTAGAAGCGCGCGTCCTCGATCGCCACGAGCGCCTTCTGCATATAAGGGGAGATGTCCTTGAGCGGCACGACGGTGCGGTCGCGGGAGTAGACCTTCGCGATCTCACCGCCCTGGTTGTCGAGGATCGTGGTGCGCTGACTCAGCGGCGGGGTCTTGAGGTTGGACGGGATCTCGTCGAAGCCCTCGACCGAGCCTTTGGCCGCCAGGCCGAAGGCGCCGAAGGCCGGCAGCGCGAGACCTGCCAGCACCGCTCCGGAGAGGACGCTGACACCGAGGAATTTCGCGGCCTGCTGGGTCGTCGTGAGACCCCCGCCCGAGCGCTTCTTAGCCATGGGGGGCAGCCTACGTTCTCATTCGCCGGACAGACGCCCAGGTGTTCGCCTACGCTTGATTCACGCCAGTCACTGCGGTGCGGTTCCGGACCATCCTCCTCAGCACTCAGCCGAACTCATCCGAGTGCCGAACCGTGCCCGACTTCAGCCCATGTGTCACATGGTGCCCACTGCGTCTCGACTGAATCACCCCGAGTTGACGGATTTGTCGATGATGTCGTCGGGTCACTCCGTTGGGTGATCTGCCGCATACGCATAGTCCGTTCGGGCCATTCAAGATTGGGCCCGCAGGGGGTGTTGCACCCTGCCTGCCTTCCGTAACGTCCTCAACTGGCAACGGTGAATATGCCGCTGCCGCCGTGGGGGAGCCTCGATTCGGGAGAGGACGGCGCCAGCATGAGCTGGGTAACCGACTGGAGTGCACAAGCAGCATGCCGCACCACCGATCCGGATGAGCTATTCGTTCAAGGCGCGGCACAGAACAGGGCCAAAGCGGTCTGCACCGGTTGCCCGGTGCGCACCGAGTGCCTGGCCGACGCCTTGGACAACCGTGTCGAGTTCGGCGTGTGGGGCGGTATGACCGAGCGGGAGCGGAGGGCGCTGCTGCGTCGCCGGCCGACGGTCACCTCTTGGCGGAGGCTTCTGGAGACCGCCCGTACGGAATACGAGCGCAGTACGGGCATCCTGCCCATCGACGACGAGGAGTACGAGAACTACGCCGCGGCGGGGTGAGCCGGAGCCATTTCGCTCGCGCAGCCGTGCGGAAGACGGCGCGGTCTTTCGGAAGCGCATCAGAAGTGCATCAGGGGCAGTGGCGGGGCAGCGGCATGTATCGTTCGCGCCCTCCTGCCCGCCGCCCGCGCAGGGCAGGCCCAGGTCCGCTGCGTACGTGGCCGTGTGCGCGCACGGTGCCCGCGTACGTTGCCGCAGTCGGCTGCCGTGCGTACGGACGTGTACGTGTACATACGGACGTGGACGTAGGGCGGTAGGGCGTTCAGCTATGAAGCGGCTGTCCGCGGGGACGCGGGCTGGGTCGCCAAGCGCTCGCCGACCGCGCGCAGGCCCGCCAGGTCGTGGACATCGCCGGGCAGCGCGGCTACTTCCGCCACGGGCACCTCGGGGTGCAGCGTGGTGAAGCGGTCACGCGTGCGGCGCTCGCGGACGAGCACCTGCATACGCTCGGCGTGCAGCCGCAGCAGACGGGCGGCGAGCTGTTCCGGGGTGGCCTCGATGGGGTCGGCCGCCTCGGCGATGGTGGTGGGGTCGGTGACGGGTGCGGTGCTGTCCTGTGAGCCCTCAGTGGCGGTGGGGGAGCCGCTGTCGGGGGCTGACGGGTCGCCCATATGAGGCTTCCCTGCGGCACGATCCACAATGCCGGAACCAGCAAGATTTTCTGTGTAATCGGGCGCCGCTTCCGCCGGAGCCCCCGCGGAGCCGTCCGTGAGGGCTTCGGCGGCGGCCAGCGCCCGCTCCGCGGAGAGCTGGTCGGCGCCGCTGCCGTGCACCCGGTTCAGTACGAGCCCGGCCAGCGGCATCCGGTCGGCGGCCAGCCGCTCGATGAAGTACGCCGCCTCGCGCAGCGCGTCCCGCTCCGGGGCGGCGACGACGAGGAACGCCGTGCCGGGCGCCTGGAGCAGGCGGTACGTGGCGTCCGCGCGGGTGCGGAAGCCGCCGAACATCGTGTCCATCGCTGCCACGAAGGTCTGTACGTCGCGCAGCAGTTGCGCGCCCATCAGCTTGTTCAGCGGCCCGCTCATCACCGACATGCCGACGCCGAGGAACTTCATCCCCGCCCGGCCGCCGATCTTCGCCGGGGCCATCAGCACCTTGATGAACTTGCCGTCCAGGAAGGACCCGAGGCGGCTCGGCGCGTCCAGGAAGTCCAGCGCGGAGCGGCTCGGCGGGGTGTCGACGACGATCAGGTCCCACTCGTCGCGGGCCCGCAGCTGGCCGAGTTTCTCCATGGCCATGTACTCCTGCGTGCCGGCGAAACCGGCCGACAGGGACTGGTAGAAGGGGTTCTCCAGGATCGCGCGGGCCCGCTCCTCGTCGGAGTGCGCCTCGACGATCTCGTCGAAGGTCCGCTTCATGTCCAGCATCATGGCGTGCAGTTCGCCGCCCGCGCTGCCGTCGACGCCCTCGACCCGGCGCGGCACGTTGTCCAGCTCCTCGATGCCCATCGACTGCGCGAGCCTGCGCGCCGGGTCGATGGTGAGGACGACGACCTTCCGGCCGCGCTCCGCGGCCCGTACCCCCAGGGCCGCCGCGGTCGTCGTCTTGCCGACGCCGCCGGAGCCGCAGCACACCACGATCCGGGTGGCGGGGTCGTCCAGGACCGGGTCCATCTCCAGCCGGTACGTGTCCGCCAGGCCGTTCATGAGGCCACCCCTTGCTTCCGCAGTCCGCGGGCCATGCGGTACAGCCCTGCCAAGTCCACGCCGTCGCCGAGCAGTTCGAGTTCGTACGTGGGCAGGTCGAGCCCGGATATCTCCGCCCGCCCGCTGCGCTCCAGGGCCACCCGCTCGGTGTGCTCGCGGGCCTCCTCCAGCAGCGGGTCGATCAGGCGGTCGGCGTGGCCGCCGCGCTGGGCGCCGCCGAGTCCGACCCGGGAGAGGGCCTTGGCGACGGCGGGGCGCTGCCCGTTCGCGACGATGTCCACGGCCGTCTCGTCGAGGAGCGCGGGCCGCACCATGTTGATGACGACGCCGCCCACCGGGAGCTTCGCGGCCCGCAGCTCCGCCACGCCGTCCACCGTCTCCTGGACGGGCATCTCCTCCAGCAGCGTCACCAGGTGGACCGCGGTCTCGGCGGACTTCAGGACGCGCATCACGGCCTGGGCCTGATTGTGTATGGGGCCGATCCTGGCGAGCCCGGCCACCTCGTCGTTGACGTTGAGGAAGCGGGTGATGCGGCCGGTCGGCGGGGCGTCCATGACGACGTGGTCGTAGACGAAGCGCCCGCTCCGGTCCTTGCGGCGGACCGCCTCGCACGCCTTCCCGGTCAGGAGCACGTCCCGCAGGCCGGGCGCGATGGTCGTGGCGAAGTCGATCGCGCCGAGCTTCTTCAGGGCCCGGCCGGCGCCGCCCAGCTTGTAGAACATCTGGAGGTAGTCGAGGAGCGCCAGCTCCGCGTCGATGGCGAGCGCGTGCACCTCGCCGCCGCCCGGGGCCACCGCGATCTTCCGCTCCGCGTACGGCAGCGCCTGGGTCTCGAAGAGCTGGGCGATCCCCTGCCTGCCTTCGACCTCGACCAGCAGGGTGCGTTTTCCCTCGGCGGCGAGGGCGAGCGCGAGGGCGGCGGCGACCGTGGTCTTACCGGTGCCGCCCTTGCCGCTGACGACGTGGAACCTGCTCATGATTTGGAGCCTAACCAGTCGGGCCCCGGAGTACGCACGAGGCGGGGGGAGAGAGGCATTACAGTCGCACCATGACCAAGTGGGAATACGCGACCGTGCCGCTGCTCGTACACGCGACCAAGCAGATTCTGGACACCTGGGGCGAGGACGGCTGGGAGCTCGTCCAGGTCGTGCCCGGCCCGAACAACCCCGAGCAGCTGGTGGCCTACCTGAAGCGGGAGAAGCAGGCATGAGCGTCGTCGAGGACAAGCTGCGCTCCCTCGGCCTGAACCTGCCGGAGGTCGTGCCGCCGCTGGCCGCGTACCAGCCGGCCGTGCGCTCCGGCGGGTACGTGCACACGTCCGGGCAGCTCCCGATGGTCGAGGGCAAGCTGCAGGCGACCGGCAAGGTCGGCGCCGACGTCACCGCGGACCAGGCCAAGGAGATGGCGCGGACGTGCGCTCTCAACGCGCTCGCCGCCGTGAAATCGGTCACGGGCAACCTCGACAAGATCGTGCGCGTCGTGAAGGTCGTGGGCTTCGTCGCCTCGGCCACGGACTTCACCGGCCAGCCGGGCGTCGTCAACGGCGCCAGTGAACTCCTCGGGGAGGTGCTGGGCGAGGCCGGGGTGCATGCGCGCAGTGCCGTCGGGGTGGCGGTCCTGCCGATGGATTCGCCGGTGGAGGTCGAAATCGTGGTCGAGGTCCAGGAGTAGTTCGGCTGAGCCTGCGCCAGTGCGTGCGCCGCGGGGTGTTTCGGGGCGCTGCCCCGGACCCCGGTCCTCAATCGCCGGACGGGCCGCATGGGGCTGGACCCGGCCGTATGGCTTGAGCCGGGGGGATTCGGCGGGTTGTCGGTCCTCAATCGCCGGACTGGCTGGATTGGCGGGCGTCGGCCCGCGAACTCTCGCAGCCATCGCAGCCATCGCCGGCAGGGGGCCCTGACGGGCTGGATTCGGTGGCCGTAGGCCCCGAAGCGCGGGGCGTCGGCGCGTGCAGCGCGTCGGCCCGCAAGGTCCCGCCCCTGCGGGCGGAAAGCCTGTTTCGGCTGGTGTGGCGCTCATCGGAGGCAGCTCCGATGAGCTTGGCCCCCTCGTGCATCGGGGCGTCAGCGCATAGCATCCGGCCATGTCGTCGTCGACCAACGGACAGTGGTACCCGCCGGAGTGGCCGGAGCGGATTCGTGCGCTCGCGAGCGGGGAGCTGGCGCCCGCCGTGCCGCGGCGGGCGGCGACCGTGCTGCTGCTGCGGGACGCCGGGCCAGGGGCGCCCGGCGGTATCTCCGTGTACATGCTGCGCCGGCGCGCTTCCATGGCCTTCGCCGGAGGGGCGTACGCCTATCCCGGCGGCTCCGTGGACCCGCGCGACGAGCGGCCCGTGGCCTGGGCCGGGCCCTCGCGGGCGCGGTGGGCCGGGCGGCTGGGGACGGACGAGGCGACGGCGCAGGCGATCGTGTGCGCCGCGGTCCGGGAGACGTTCGAGGAGGCGGGCGTCCTCCTCGCGGGCCCGGCCCCGGACACCGTCGTCGGCGACATCACGGGCGACGACTGGGAGGCGGACCGCGCGGCGCTCGTCGCCCGCGACCTCTCCTTCGCCGACTTCCTCGAACGCCGCGGCCTCGTCCTGCGGTCCGACCTGCTCGGCGCGTGGGCGCGCTGGATCACACCGGAGTTCGAGCCGCGCCGCTACGACACCTGGTTCTTCGCGGCCGCGCTGCCGCGTGGCCAGCGCACCCGCAATGCCTCGACCGAGGCGGACCGCACGGTCTGGACCGCCCCGGCCGAGGCCGCCGAGGGGTACGACCGGGGCGACCTGCTGATGATGCCGCCCACCATCTCCACGCTGCGCTCCCTGGTTCCGTACGGAACGGTCGCCGAGGCGCTGGGCTCGGCGCCGGAGCGCGACCTCGCGCCCGTACTCGCGCAGGCCCGCCTCGAAGGCGACGAACTGGTGCTGAGCTGGCCGGGGCACGACGAGTTCACCAAACGCATCGCTGAACGCGTCGATCCGCGCGCCCCCGAAGGGAAGACGCGGATCGGCGGCGGCACCGGCGACGACACCTCCACGGGGGCCTGATCATGACCCATGCGGCAGCACTGCCCGGCCGGCCGCGCGGCGGCGTCATCGGCGGCCCGGCCACCGACCGCGCCGTGTGCGTACTGGCGCCCAACCCGTCGGCGATGACGCTCGACGGCACCAACACCTGGCTGATCTCCGAACCCGACTCCGACCTCGCCGTCGCCGTCGACCCCGGCCCGCTGGACGAGGGGCACCTGGCGAACGTCATCGCCACCGCCGAGAGCGCCGGCAAGCGCGTCGCGCTCACCCTCCTCACCCACGGCCACCCCGACCACGCGGACGGCGCGGCGCGCTTCGCCGAGCTGACCGGTACGCACGTACGCGCCCTGGACCCGGCGCTGCGCCTCGGCGACGAGGGACTGGGCGAGGGCGACGTGATCACGACGGGCGGCCTGGAGCTGCGCGTCATGGCCACGCCGGGCCACACCGCGGACTCCCTCTGCTTCCATCTCCCGGCCGATTCGGCCGTGTTGACCGGCGATACGGTCCTGGGGCGCGGCACGACCGTGGTCGCCCACCCGGACGGGCGGCTCGGCGACTACCTGGACTCGCTGCGGCGGCTGCGTTCGCTGACGGTCGACGACGGCGTCGACACGGTGCTGCCGGGCCACGGGCCGGTGCTGAACGACGCCCGTGGCGTCATCGAGTTCTATCTCGCCCATCGCGCGAAGCGGCTCGCGCAGGTGGAGACGGCCGTCGAGGGCGGCTACCGGACGCCGTCGGAGGTCGTCGCCCACGTCTACGCGGACGTGGACCGCACGCTGTGGCCCGCGGCCGAGCTGTCCGTACGGGCACAGTTGGACTATCTCGACGAGCACGGGCTGGTCTGACAGCGGAGCGGTAGAGCGGTTGGGGCGGTCGGGGCGGTGGCGTTCCGCCGCGCCGCTGGTTCCCAGGCCCACATCACCTGCCGCCTGCCGCCTGCCGACCTTCCGTCCCCGTCTCTGTCCCCGTCCCCTCAAACTGATACCTGTCGCATCGAGCAGGCCCGCCTCCGCATGCGTGCGCCTATTCGCCGGCGACCGCGCCTCAGTCGGCCCCCGCTGTCTGTCGTCGTTGGGCCGTTCCGTCCTCCGACGGCAGGAAAGGGGCCGTCACTTGGAGGAAGAGCGCCCGCCGCTCGTCGGGAATGCCGAGAAGATTGGCGGCTTCTTCCAAGGTGACGCGCCGGCTGTCCGCCGTGCTGTGCCGGGATGCCGCCACGGGTAGCGGCAGGTCGTCTTCGGTCAGCTTCCCGGACTGGATGAGCACGTCGCGTACGGGGACGTCGAGCGCTCGCGCCAGGCCGCGCATGGTCGTCAGGTCGGGCATGCTCTGCCGTTGCAGCAGCCGGGTGACGGCCGCGCGGTGTACCCCCGCGTCATCGGCGACCTTGGACCGGCCGCCGCCTCGGGGGTGATCGATGTCGTAGCCACGGGACCTCATGAGGTCCTCCATCCAGGCCGCGAATTCCTCCAGGGTGTCCTTCATGGTGAGTCCGCTCCCTCCATCCGCTCAACAGACTAACGCGCGTGCGCGAGCGAAATGTTCATCTGAGGTTGCTGCGCAAAATAAGGCCGAAAGGGCTGTGTGGGGCGTGTGAAGGAATTGCAGATTGCGTGCGAGTGCGAAACATAGAAAATTCATCCGGGCTCGCGAGGCGGTTCGAAATCCGCTCGCCGCCATCCTCGCGCGCTCCCCGGCGCGTCGCCCGAGGGGGGCTGCCCCTCCGGGCGTTCGCCGGTTCGCGGATTCGATCCGCGCGATTGATTGCACGCAAGCTCTTGTTGCGCACTCGCGCGATCGGGTACCGTCCTCATGTCGCGGCACGGATCCGGCCTTCCCCGTGGGCCGTCGAGTCCCGTGCCGCGACACGGATTCGCCTCCGGAGGCGGCACGGATTCGGCCTGGAGACGGCCCGGACTCCGGCAGGCGGCCGACGTGCTCGCCGCCGTCCGCCGCGCCCGCCTCGTCCGCCGAACGGCGGACCGTGAGGCCCGCCTGAGGCCCTGACGCCATTGGGGCGCGGCCCAGCGCCTTCGGGCACGCTACGGGCGTCCTGACCCCGCTGACGGCGCTGTACGGCACGTTCAGACACCAGCGAAGGGCCCGCCGGAGATCCGGCGGGCCCTTCGTGCGTTCAGGGGCTGCTTCGGCGCGTACGCCCGTACGCGCTTACGGCCACGGGCCCGGTACGCGCGCCCGTACGCGCGCGTGGCTCAGCGCGAGCGCTTCGCCAGTCGCTCCACGTCCAGCAGGATCACGGCGCGCGCCTCCAGGCGCAGCCAGCCGCGGCCCGCGAAGTCGGCGAGGGCCTTGTTGACCGTCTCCCGCGAGGCGCCGACGAGCTGCGCCAGCTCCTCCTGGGTGAGGTCGTGCACCACGTGGATGCCCTCCTCGGACTGCACGCCGAAGCGGCGCGACAGGTCGAGGAGCGCCTTCGCCACGCGCCCGGGGACGTCGGAGAAGACGAGGTCGGACATCGAGTCGTTGGTCCGGCGCAGGCGGCGGGCGACCGCGCGCAGCAGGGCGGTGGCCACCTCGGGCCGGGCGTTGAGCCAGGGCTGGAGGTCGCCGTGGCCCAGACCGAGGAGCTTGACCTCGG
The DNA here is from genome assembly GCF_040654795.1 of Streptomyces sp. NPDC050617. Taxonomy (NCBI): domain Bacteria; kingdom Bacillati; phylum Actinomycetota; class Actinomycetes; order Kitasatosporales; family Streptomycetaceae; genus Streptomyces; species Streptomyces sp. NPDC050617. The sequence continues at coordinate 113,457 of NZ_JBFAIS010000010.1, forward strand.
TGAGCGCGCTGGCGGTGGCGGTGCGCGGTCCCGGGTCGAACAGGGACAGCTCGCCGATCAGCTCGCCGGGGCCGAGGACGGCCAGCATGTTCTCCCGGCCGTCGGGGGAGGTCCGGTGGAGCTTCACCTTCCCCTCGGTGACCACGTAGAGCCGGTCTCCGGGGTCCCCCTCGTGGAACAGGGCGTCACCCCTCGCGAGGGTGACTTCACCCATGGAGGCGCGCAGCTCAGCGGCCTGCTCGTCATCGAGCGCCGCGAAGAGCGGGGCGCGCCGCAGAACGTCGTCCACGAGATCTCTCCTTGTCGACATGCACAGAGGACCGTGGTCCCCATCATGCCGGACGATAAAACAGTGCGATCAATCACAAGTTTGACGCACCGGCGTCCCGGACCGTACGGCAGGGGTCCGATTGGGCTGCGGATTTGCTGCGGTCGGGGCGGATGTCAGTGCTGGGCTTTAGTCTGGCCGAGTGTCCAATACGCCGGTGAGAGCAGAGGGGAAGGGGCCCGGAGGTCCCCCCGACGAGGGTGCGGGGAGGGCGGCCGCGCCCCGCGATTCCGCCCTGGGCGAACGTACGCCCGACAGCGAACGTACGCCTGGGAAGAACGAACGCGCGCCTGGGAAGAAGACGAGAGCGGCTGACAGCAGCAAACCGCTCGGAAGCGGGAGTGGCAAGGCGCGCGGGGGCGAGTCGCGGCTCGCGCTGGTGCGCCGGGCGCGCCGCATCAACCGCGAGCTCGCCGAGGTCTATCCGTACGCGCACCCCGAGCTCGACTTCGAGAACAGCTTCCAGCTCCTGGTCGCCACGGTCCTCTCCGCCCAGACCACCGACCTGCGGGTGAACCAGACGACCCCCGCCCTCTTCGCCGCCTACCCGACGCCCGAGGACATGGCGGCGGCGGACCCCGAGGCGCTGGAGCAGCTGATCCGGCCGACGGGTTTCTTCCGGGCCAAGGCGAAGTCGCTGCTCGGCCTGTCGGCGGCGCTGCGCGACAACTTCGGCGGTGAGGTGCCGGGCCGCCTGGAAGACCTGGTCACGCTGCCCGGCGTCGGCCGAAAAACCGCCAATGTCGTATTGGGCAATGCCTTCGGCGTGCCGGGCATCACCGTGGACACGCACTTCGGGCGGCTCGTGCGGCGCTGGAAGTGGACGGACGAGACGGACCCGGAGAAGGTCGAGGCCGTCGTCTGCGACCTCTTCCCGAAGAGCGAGTGGACGATGCTCTCGCACCGCGTCGTCTTCCACGGACGCCGTGTCTGCCACTCCCGCAAGCCCGCGTGCGGAGCCTGCCCGATCGCGCCGCTCTGCCCGTCGTACGGGGAGGGCGAGACGGACCCGGAGAAGGCCAAGAAGCTGTTGAAGTACGAGATGGGCGGCCATCCCGGTCAGCGGCTCAAGCCCCCGGCCGACTTTCCGGGCGAGCCGGCCCCGCCGCTGGGCGCCGCTGTGGAGGTGGAGTGACGAGTACGTACGGCGGCGCGGCCGCCGTCAGCACGCGGGGGCTGCCGCAGTGGCTCCTGCCCGTGGCGCGGGCGGCGGAGACGATCGAGCCGCGGCAGCTCAGCCGTTTCCTGCCCCCGGAGACGGGCGGCCGCCAGTCGGCCGTACTGGTCCTTTTCGGTGATGGTGAGGGCGCCGGGGAGGGCGGTGATGGTGGCGGTGACGGGCACGACCGCGCGGATGCCGATGACACCGGCGGGCACGAGGGCGGCGGCAGCGCCCGCGGCCCCGTCCTGCTGCTCACCGAGCGGGCGGGCAGCCTGCGTTCGCACGCCGGGCAGCCCTCGTTCCCCGGCGGCGCCCTCGACCCCGAGGACGGCGATCCGAACGGCGAGGGCCCGCTGCGCGCGGCCCTGCGCGAGGCGCGGGAGGAGACTGGCCTCGACCCGTCCGGCGTCCAGGTCTTCGGCGTGCTGCCGCGCCTCTACATCCCGGTGAGCGGCTTCGTCGTGACGCCCGTGCTCGGCTGGTGGCGCGAGCCCAGCCCCGTCATGCCGGTCGACCCGCGCGAGACGGCGCGGGTGTTCGCGGTGCCGGTCGCCGACCTCACCAACCCCGCCAACCGGGCCACGACTGTGCACCCCAGCGGCCACCGAGGCCCGTCCTTCCACGTCGCCGACACCCTGGTCTGGGGGTTCACGGCCAGCGTCATCGACCGGATCCTGCACTACTCCGGCTGGGAGCTGCCCTGGGACCGTGAGAAGCGGGTGCCGCTCGACTGGCGTGCGTGAGACGGTGACCCAGCACGGCGTCCCCACGCGCGTACGGCGGGGCGGTCCAACGACGACATGACGACACCAAGGCGAGGCTTTTTTCGGTGAACGTGCTGGACATCGTGCTGTTGCTCGCCGCCGCGTGGTTCGCGGTCGTCGGCTACCGGCAGGGCTTCGTCGTGGGCGTCCTCTCGGTCATCGGGTTCCTCGGCGGCGGCCTCGTCGCCGTCTATCTGCTGCCCGTGATCTGGCAGAGCGCCACCGACGAGACGTCGCCCAGCACCTGGGAGGCGATCGCGGCGGTCGTCATCGTGATCGTCTGCGCCTCGGTCGGCCAGGCGGCCACCACCCACCTGGGCAACCGGCTCCGCCGGCACATCACCTGGTCCCCGGCGCGCGCCCTGGACGCCACCGGCGGCGCGCTCGTCAACGTCGTCGCGATGCTGCTGGTGGCCTGGCTGATCGGCTCCGCCCTCGCGGGCACCTCCCTGCCGACGCTCGGCAAGGAGGTCCGCAACTCCAAGGTGCTGCTCGGCGTCGCGCGGGTGCTTCCGCAGCAGGCCGACACGTGGTTCGCGGACTTCAGCTCGGCCCTCGCGCAGAACGGCTTCCCGCAGGTCTTCGCGCCCTTCTCCAACGAGCCCATCACCGACGTCCCGGCCCCCGACCCCAGGCTCGTGGCGAGCCCCGTGGCGAAGGACGCCCAGCGCTCCATCGCGAAGGTCGTGGGCACCGCGCCCAGTTGCGGGAAGGTCCTGGAGGGCACCGGCTTCGTCTTCGCGCCGCACCGCGTGATGACCAACGCCCATGTCGTCGGCGGCGTCAAGGAGCCCACCGTCCAGATCGGCGGCCGGGGCAGGCTGTACGACGCCACGGTCGTCCTCTACGACTGGAAGCGCGACATCGCCGTCCTGGACGTCCCGTCGCTGAACGCGCCGGCGCTGCGCTTCTCCACGCCGGACGCCGCCAGCGGCAAGAGCGCCATCGTCGCCGGGTTCCCGGAGAACGGCTCGTACGACGTGCGCGCGGCCCGCATCCGCGGCCGCATCCAGGCCAACGGCCCGGACATCTACCACCGCGGTACGGTCCGCCGGGACGTCTACTCGCTGTTCGCGACCGTACGGCAGGGCAACTCCGGCGGCCCGCTGCTCACCCCGGACGGCCGCGTCTACGGCGTGGTCTTCGCCAAGTCCCTGGACGACGCCAACACCGGGTACGCCCTCACCGCGGACGAGGTGCGGGAGGACGTCGGCAGGGGCCGCGCGGCCACGCGCCAGGTCGACAGCGAGGGCTGCGCGCTCTGAGACGCTCCGAGCTCTGAGACGCTCCCAGCTCCGAGGCGCTACCAGGAGGCCGCGATAAGCCGCGAGAGCCTGCCCGGCCCCCCCCGGGGAGGGGGAGCGGCTCAGCGGCTGCGCGGATGGCGCAGCCGCGCCGATACCCACCGCGCGCGGCGCCGGATGATGCGCGGGATGCCGATCCGGGGATCATGGCCCACGCCTCGCGGGGAGCCACCCCTGTTGGAAACGCTCAGCGCGGCATCGCCATCGGCGCCACGCTCCTGAGTCAGGTCACGGTAGTCGTGCGTCCAGCCCATACCGAGCTAAGTGCCCCTCAAGCGTGGTCCGTAATCGCCTGGGGGCCCGTCAATTGGCCTATGCGCCGGGCAATTGGCTGTTCGAAGGACGTGTGTTCGCCTGAGGCGGACGGCCGGATCCGGGGCCGCTGAGCTGCCCGACGGGCCCGGAGCGCCCTGCGGCCGGGCCCGCCTCACGAGATGCGCGATTCCCCCGATCGTGGACCCGTGACCGGCCGGCGCGGATCGCGCGGGGAACGCCGCCGAGGGCCCGCCTAACGGTCCGGTTCCGGGTCCTTGAGCCAGTTCACCAGCTCCGCCGAGAACGCCACCGGGTCCTCCTCGTGCGGGAAGTGCCCCAGGCCGTCGAAGAGCCGCCAGCGGTACGGGGCCTCGACGTACTCGCCGGAGCCCGCCGCGCTGCGGGTGCGCATCACGGGGTCGAGCGAGCCGTGCAGATGCAGCGTCGGCACCCGCACCGGCCGCCGCATCCGGCGGTTGAACTGGATGCCGTCCGGCCGCGCGATCGACCGCACCATCCACCGGTACGGCTCGATGGAGCAGTGCGCCGTCGACGGGATCGACATCGCCCGCCGGTAGACGTCCACGGCCTCGTCGTCCGGCACCCGCGGGCCCGACCAGTCGCGCATCAGCCGCCCGATCACCGCCGCGTCGTCCGCGATCAGCTGCCGCTCGGGCAGCCACGGCCGCTGGAACCCCCAGATGTATGAACTCGCGGCGCTCTGCTTGACGTCCGAGACCATCGCCGCGCGCCACCGCCGCGGATGCGGCATCGAGGCCACCGCCAGCCGCCGCACCAGCTTCGGCCGCATCACGGCCGCCACCCACGCCAGATAGCCGCCCAGATCGTGCCCGACCAGGGCCGCGTCCGGCTCGCCGAGGGAGCGGATCACGCCGGTGATGTCGAGCGCGAGGTTGGCGGGGTCGTAGCCCCTGGGCGTACGGTCGCTGCCGCCCACGCCGCGCAGGTCCATCGCCACGGCGCGGAACCCGGCGTCGGCGAGCGCGGGCAGCTGGTGCCGCCACGTCCACCAGAACTGCGGGAAGCCGTGCAGCAGCAGCACCAGCGGGCCCTCGCCCATCTCGGCGATGTGGAACCGCGCGCCGTTGGCCGCGACGTCCCGGTGGCTCCAGGGCCCGTCGGGACGTACGACCTCGGCGGGCGCGGTGAACGCGGCGGACGCGGCCGAGCCGGCGGACGCGGGCGCCGCGGAGGTGTCGGGGACCGTCATACAGCCGAGCGTGTCACAGAAGAGCCCGTACGGGTGGCCTCGATCGCCGGACGCGGGTGCGGCTTGACGCTTTGCAGCACGGCCGCCGTCTCCTTCGCCGAGGCGATGGACTTCTCCGGCGGCTTGATCTTCTTGAACTTGGCGACGGCCAGCAGCCCGAGGATCGCGGCCACGACGAGGAACGCGCCGCCGACGATCAGGAACGACCAGGCGAGCCCGAGGCCGAGGTTGTGGATGCCGTACGCCGCGGCGAAGCTCAGCACGGGCAGCGCGAAGAGCGCCAGCACGCCGGCCGCCGCGATGGCGCCGCCGCCGATGCCGGCCCGTTTGGCGTCCTGCCGCAGTTCGGCCTTGGCCAGCGCGATCTCGTCGTGCACCAGCGCGGACAGGTCGGCGGTGGCCGCGGCCACCAGTTGCCCGAGGCTGCGGCTCGCGCCGTCGTCGGCTGTGCTCATCGCCTGCTCCCTCTTCGTTTCCAACGGACCATCAGCAGATCTTCAGCGACCTAAAGCCTCTCAGATCATGCCGGACCATCGTCCCCGGTGGTGCGCGTGGAGGCGACTTCGGCCAGCCGTCGGTGTTCGGCGGCCTTCGCGTCGTGGATCGCCGCCATCCGCAGGTGGTACTCCGGATTGTCCTGCTCGTAGACGTCGGGGATGCCGTCCTGGTCCTCGTCGCGGTCCTCTTCCGCGCAGAGTTTCTTGTACTTGTTGTCGCGCAGCTTGAGCAGCACGCTGGCCAGTACGGCCGCGATCAGCGAGCCGATCAGCACGGCGGCCTTCGACTCGTCGGTGAGCAGCTGGTCGTCGGCGAACGCCAGCTCGCTGATCAGCAGGGACACCGTGAAACCGATGCCCGCGAGCGAGGCGACGGCGAGCACGTCCGGCCATTTGAGGTCCGGGTTCAGTTCGGCCCTGGTGAAGCGGGCCGCGCACCAGGTGCCGCCGAAGACGCCGATCGCCTTGCCGAGGACGAGCCCGAGGACGACGCCGAGCGTCTCGGGCTTGCTGAATACGTCCGAGAGCGCACCCCCGGAGACGGCGACGCCCGCCGAGAAGAGCGCGAACAGCGGCACCGCGAGCCCGGCCGACAGGGGCCGTACGAGGTGCTCGATGTGCTCGCCGGGGGAGTGCGTCTCACCGTCGCGGGTGGTGCAGCGGAGCATCAGGCCCATGGCGACGCCGGCGATCGTCGCGTGGACGCCGCTGTTGTACATCAGCGCCCAGTTGACCAGGGCCAGCGGCACGTAGATGTACCAGCCGCGGACGCCCTTGCGCAGCAGCAGCCAGAAGACGGCGAGGCCCAGCACGGAGAAGCCGAGGGCGACGAAGTTGAGCTGCGAGGTGAAGAAGACCGCGATGATCAGGATCGCGAAGAGGTCGTCGACGACGGCGAGGGTGAGCAGGAACGCGCGGAGCGCGGAGGGCAGCGAGGTGCCGATGACCGCGAGGACGGCGAGCGCGAAGGCGATGTCGGTCGCGGTCGGCACCGCCCAGCCGCCGAGCGAGCCGTCGCCGATCTTGTTGACGGTGAAGTAGACCAGCGCCGGGGCGGCCATGCCGCAGACCGCGGCGACCACGGGCAGGATCGCGGCCTTCGGCTCGCGCAGCTCGCCCGCCACGAGCTCGCGCTTGAGCTCGATGCCGGCGACGAAGAAGAAGACGGCGAGCAGCCCGTCGGCGGCCCAGTGCTGGATGGACAGGTCGAGGCCGAGCGAGGAGGGGCCGAGATGCAGGCCGCGGAAGGACTCGTAGCTCTCGCGCAGCGGGGTGTTCGCCCAGACGATCGCTGCCACGGCGGCTACGAGCAGCAGGACACCGCCGACCGTCTCGGTCCGCAGCGCCTCGGCGATGTAGTTCCGCTCGGGCAGGGACAGACGTCCGAGGAAGGTGGAACGGCGGGTGTTGGGCGCGGTCACGTCGGCGGCCTCCGGTGGGATTCGGCAGCTGAGGGCACAGCTGAGGCAGTTGCCGACCAGACTTCCCGGCTCACCAGAGTGTTTTTCTTAGCGCTATGTTGACGCGCCGCACACCTTACCTGGTGTAGGCGAGGACTAATCCGGTGATCCGCACCTTACGGGCATAAGGGCCGCGCGGCCCGTCCTGAGAACGCGAACGGGGCACCCGGCGACAACCCGGGTGCCCCTCGCTCGTACCGCCGTGCGCGGCGGCCTGAGGCCCTGCTCAGTCCTCGCTGCTCGCGGCGGGCAGCTTGGCCTGGATGAGGTCCATGACCGACGAGTCGGTGAGCGTGGTCACATCACCGAGGGTGCGGTTCTCGGCGACGTCGCGCAGCAGACGGCGCATGATCTTGCCGGAGCGGGTCTTGGGCAGCTCCGCGACCGGCAGGACACGCTTGGGCTTGGCGATCGGGCCGAGCTGCTTGCCGACGTGCGCCCGCAGCTCCTCCACGAGGCCCGGGTCCTCGGCGTCGGCGCCGCCGCGCAGGATCACGAAGGCGCAGATGGCCTGCGTGGTCTGCGGGTCCGTCGCGCCGACCACCGCGGCCTCGGCGACCTTGGGGTGCGAGACGAGCGCCGACTCGACCTCGGTGGTCGAGATGTTGTGACCGGAGACCAGCATCACGTCGTCCACCCGGCCGAGCAGCCAGATGTCGCCGTCCTCGTCCTTCTTGGCCCCGTCGCCCGCGAAGTAGCGGTTCTCGAAGCGGGACCAGTACGTGTCCAGGTAGCGCTGGTCGTCGCCCCAGATGGTGCGGAGCATCGACGGCCACGGCTCGGTCAGGACGAGATAGCCGCCGGAGCCGTCGGGCACCTCGTTGGCGTCGTCGTCCACGACCGTCGCGGCGATGCCGGGCAGCGCGACCTGCGCCGAACCGGGCTTCGTCTCCGTGACGCCCGGCAGCGGGCTGATCATGATGCCGCCGGTCTCGGTCTGCCACCAGGTGTCGACCACGGGCGTACGGTCCGCGCCGATGTGCTTGCGGTACCAGATCCACGCCTCGGGGTTGATCGGCTCGCCCACCGAACCCAGCACCCGCAGGCTGGAGAGGTCGAACTTGGCGGGGATGTCGTCGCCCCACTTCATGCAGGCGCGGATCGCCGTCGGGGCCGTGTAGAGGATCGTCACGCCGTACTTCTGGACGATCTCCCACCAGCGGCCCTGGTGCGGGGTGTCCGGCGTGCCCTCGTAGAGGACCTCGGTGGCGCCGTTGGAGAGCGGCCCGTAGACGATGTACGAGTGCCCGGTCACCCAGCCGACGTCGGCCGTGCACCAGAAGACGTCGGTCTCCGGCTTGAGGTCGAAGACGGCGTTGTGGGTGTACGACACCTGGGTGAGGTAGCCGCCCGTGGTGTGCAGGATGCCCTTCGGCTTACCGGTGGTGCCGGAGGTGTAGAGGATGAACAGCGGGTGCTCGGCGTCGAACGCCTCGGGGGCGTGCGTCTCGCTCTGCCGCTCCACGACCTCGTGCCACCACACGTCGCGGCCCTCGGTCCACGCGACGTCCTCCTGCCCGGTCCGGCGGACGACGAGGACGCTGCGCACGTCCTCGGTGCCGGGGCGGGTCAGCGCCTCGTCGACGGCGGGCTTGAGGGCCGAGGGCTTGCCGCGCCGGTAGCCGCCGTCGGCCGTGATGACGACGCGGGCGTCGGCGTCATGGATGCGGGTGGCCAGCGCGTCGGCCGAGAAGCCGCCGAAGACCAGCGAGTGCGGCGCGCCGATACGGGCGCAGGCCAGCATCGCGACGACCGCCTCGGGGATCATCGGCAGGTAGATGGCGACCCGGTCACCGGTCTCCACGCCCAGCTCGATCAGGGCGTTCGCCGCCTTGGAGACCTCGCGCTGGAGCTCGGCGTAGGTGATCGAACGGGTGTCGCCCGGCTCGCCCTCGAAGTGGATGGCGACGCGGTCGCCGTGGCCGTTCTCGACGTGACGGTCGACGCAGTTGTACGCCACGTTGAGCTTGCCGTCCGCGAACCACTTCGCGAACGGCGGGTTCGACCAGTCCAGCGTCTCGGTGGGCTCGGTCTCCCAGGTCAGCCGGCGTGCCTGCTCGGCCCAGAAACCCAGCCGGTCAGCCTTGGCCTGCTCGTACGCCTCCGCCGTGACGTTGGCGGCGGCGGCCAGTTCGGCAGGCGGTGCAAAGCGGCGCTCCTCCTTCAAGAGGTTGGCCAGGCTTTCGTTGCTCACGACATCTCCCATTCCCAGGGTGCCCGTTGTATCCCAGGGCCTAGCTCATCAGCCTGCGGTACGCCCTGACAAGGGTTGTCGGAAAAATTGGTTTAGACCTGTCGTGGAGCCCCGCCCGTGCTGAAGCCCACCCGCCCCGGCCGAGGACAGCCCGCTGTCCCGCGAACGAGTGAACCAATGAACGGGCGATGGGCGGGGGCGATGAGCAGGGGCAGCGGGGCAGCGGGGTAGGGGCCATCGAGGGCAAGGGGCAGCGGGGCGGTGGGGGCAGGGGCTGACTGGCCAGGCCGGTCGGAGGGCCAGCAGGCCAGACCAGACGGACGGTTAGCCGGTCAGGCCGGGCGGGCGGTCAGCCGGTCAGACCAGACGGACGGTCAGCCGGTCAGACCAGGCGGGCGGTCGGACTGGCCAGGTCAGTCGGGCGGCTCGACCAGTTGGAGGGTCAGACCAGTCGGAGGGTCAGACCGGGTCGAGGACCTCGGGCCGTACGGCCGTGAAGGTGCCCTCCCGCTTGTCGAGTACGTACGCCTGCGCCTCCGCCACGTGGAAGTACATGCCGTGGAGTTGCAGCCGGCCCTCGGCCACCCGGCGGGCCACGCACGCGTGCGCCATCAGGTGGTCCAACTGCTGCTTCACGTTGACGAGCGCGAGCCGCTCCACCTCATCGCTCACCGGCCGGTCGGTCAGCGCGACTTCACCGCGCCCCAGCCGCCCGATCCGCTGAAGCCGGGCCAGACTCGGCCGCCCATGCCGCAGCCACCGGTCGAGCGAGGTGGTCTCATCGAGGCCGCGCGGCACGGCCACCTCACCCGGCACGATCGTCTCGATGGGCACGAGCGCCTCGCCCGACACCGTCACCTCGCCCGACACTGTCACCTCGGCCGGAACGCCCTCCTCGCGCGGAACGACCTCCTCGCCCGGCGCGGCTGGTCTCGGCTGCGACGCGGGTACGGGTACGGGCACGGGCTGCTGCGCGGCCGGCGCCTTCGGCTCGGCGGCGACGGCCCCCGCAGCGTCGAGGAGCGCCTGCATCGCGCCGCACCCGGAGTGGCCGCACACGGTGATGCTGTCGACCTTCAGCACCTCCACCGCGTACTCCACGGCGGCGGCGACGGAGTCGCAGGACGCGTCGCTGCCGGGCGGCGGCATCAGATTGCCGACATTGCGCACGGTGAACAGGTCGCCCGGCCCGCTGGAAGTGATCATGCTGGTCACCAGGCGGGAATCGGCGCAGGTCAGGAAGAGCTGGGTGGGCCGCTGCCCCTCACGGGCCAGCCGCGCCAGTTCGGGCCGTACGAGCGCGGCCGTGTGGCGCTGGAAGGCGCTGACGCCGCCCAGCAGCTGCCGCCCGCCGCCCAGCGCGGGCGGGGCCCCGCCCGGCCGTACGCAGTGATGGTTGTGCCAGGGCGTCCAGGGACGGCAGGCGTGGGTACTGACCGGCTCCGCGATCGGCTGCCCGGCCCGGCCGCCCAGCCGGACCCAGCCCCCGCGCGCCGTGTGCCCGTTGGACCAGGACTGCAGCGCGTCGTACGCGGCGTGGTCCATGAAGGAGCCGCTCAGCTCGACCACCGTGTTCGCACCTGTCGGCACCTGCGCGAGCGCCCGCGTCAGCCTGGGAACCGCGAGAAACGTCAACTGCCCGTCGACCAGCACCCGATGGCGGTCGGACTCCTGCGTGACGGTGATACGGGTGTGGGCCAGCCGCCGGAGTGCGGTGAGGGCCGCCACGGCGATCCCGGCCCCCACGCCCTGCAGCACCCCGAAGACGACCACGGCTCCGAGCGTCGTCGCGTACACCGGGAATTCCCGGTGCCGCTGCACGTGTCTGATGTGCGCGAAGCTCACCATCTGCACGCCGACCACCATGACCAGCGCGGCCAGCGCGGCGAGCGGGACCAGCTCCAGGGCCCAGGCCGCCAGCCCCGCGCCCAGTACCACCCAGACGCCGTGCAGCACCGTGGAGTTGCGGGAGGCGGCGCCGGCCTTGACGTTGGCGGACCCCCGGATCGCGCCGCCCGCGATCGGCAGCCCTCCGAGCAGCCCCGACACCACGTTCGCCGCGCCCTGCCCGGCCAATTCGCGGTTCAGGCCGGAACGGCCCGCGCCGGGCCCGGGCCGTTCGGCCGCGAGCTTGTCGACCGCGACGGCCGAGAGCAGTGATTCCATGCTCGCGACGATCGTGACCGTCAGGACGGCCGCGGCCACCCCCAGCAGCGGCCCCGAGGGGAGCGCGGGCAGCGCTTGGAGCTCCCAGCCCGGCAGTGAGACGCGGGGCAGCGCCGTCCCGGCACTGGCGGACGTGGCCACGGCGACGGCGGCGAGCGGCGCCGGGACCGTACGGGCCCACCGGCCGACCCGGCCGGGCAGCCGCGGCCAGGCGACGAGCACGGCCACGGTCACCGCGCCGATCAGCACGGTGGCGGACTGCGGGTGCGCCAACTCCCCGGGAAGGTCGGCGAGGTTGCTCAGCGCCGAGCTGTTGGGGCTGTCGCCGAGCACGACGTGGAGCTGGCCGATCGCGATCGTGACGCCGATTCCCGCGAGCATCGCGTGCATGATCGCCGGACTGACGGCGAGCGCCGCACGGGCCACCCGCAGGGCGCCCAGGGCCAGTTGGGTCAGGCCCGCGAGGACGGTGATCGCGCAGGTGGCGCGCCAGCCGTACTGCTGGACCAGTTCGGCGGTCACCACGACGAGCCCGGTCGCCGCCCCGCTGACCTGGAGCGGCGCCCCGCCGAGCAGTCCGGCGACGATGCCGCCCACCGCGGCGGCGACGAGTCCGGCTCGGAGCGGCGCGCCGGTCGCGAGCGCGATCCCGAGGGAGAGCGGGACGGCGATCAGAAAGATGGTGATCGAGGCGGACAGATCCCGGCGCCAGAGGTCTGCCGAGAGCAGGCGGCGAGGCGGCGGGGCCTCGTGGGCGGGCGGGGAGTGGGCCGGTGGGGAGTGGTGGGGCTGAGACGGCTGAGTCTGCATGGTCGTTCCCGTCTTCGTCGGGGCGGCGCGGTCGCGCGTGGGCGCGGCCGTGTGTCACGGCGTGCAGCGGCGGGAGCGGCTGCAAGGCTGGGTGATTCTCAACTCTCGGTAAACAAACCGTAATGGAGAGTAAAGGTCAGCGGAAGCCTCGCAGGTCATTCGGGGGCGCACTTCCTCCTATCGGGTGAAGTTCCTCGCATCGCAGCTTGTCGTCATCTTTTCCTTTTGTCATATATGTGATTTTTGTTCCCTCTGCTCAGCTGAGCGAACAAAGGAAGAGGTGGTCCGATGGCGGCGTCATGGAGAGCCGCAGTGGGGGTTCTGATGACAACAGCGCTGGCCGCGGGGGCGGCCGGCTGCTCGGGAGACCCGGGTACCAAGGACGACGCGCCACGCAAGGGACCGGCCGCCCCCAAGGCCGCTCCACGCCCGGCCCGGCTCATCGGCGACGGTTCGACCGCCGACACCGGGTCCCAACCGCTCCAACCGAAGCCGCGGCGGATGAAACCCGGCGAAAAACCGCCGCAGTTCGTCGTCTTCTCGTGGGACGGCGCCGGCCAGGACAAGCAGCGGCTGTTCTCCCACTTCCGCGAGGTCGGCAAGAAGTACGACGCGACCATGACGTACTTCCTCAGCGGCGTCTACCTGCTGCCCGGAGCCAAGAAGGAGCTCTACCACCCGCCCAAGCACGCGCCCGGCGCCTCCGACATCGGCTTCAACGACGTCAAGGGAATCAAGGACACCGCCGAACAGCTCGGCGGGGCCTGGCGCGACGGCAACGAGATCGGCACCCACTTCAACGGCCACTTCTGCGGACCCGACCGCGGCGTCGGCACGTGGTCGCCCGAGGAGTGGACGAGCGAGATCCGCCAGGCCGAGTCGTTCGTCAGGAACTGGAAGACCAACTCCGGTCTCAAGGGCGAACAACCGCTGCCCTTCGACTACAGCAAGGCCCTCGTCGGCGGCCGGGCCCCCTGCCTGGAGGGACAGCGCAACCTCATCCCGGCCGCCAAGTCCCTGGGGTTCCGGTACGACTCCAGTTCCGTCGGCGGCCGGCAGGTCTGGCCCCGGCAGATCGACGGGGTCTGGGACTTCCCCCTCCAGGAAGTCCCGGTGCCCGGACGCGCCTTCGAGACCCTCTCGATGGACTACAACTTCCTCGCCAACCAGTCCGGCACGACCCGCGGAGACCCCGCCCGCCACGCGGCCTGGGGCAAGCAGATGCGGGACGGGCTGCTCAAGGGCTTCGACCGCGCCTACAACGGCAACCGGGCGCCGATGTTCATCGGCGACCACTTCGAGTCCTGGAACGGCGGCACGTATATGCGGGCCGTCGAAGACACGATCAAGACGGTCTGTCCCAAGGCCGGCGTGCACTGCGTCTCGTTCAAGCAGCTCGCCGACTGGCTGGACGTACAGGACCCGACGACGCTCGCCCACCTGCGCAAACTGGATGTGGGAGAGCGCCCGAAGGGCGGCTGGGAGCGGTTCCCCGACTCCCGGCCGCAACGACCGCTCAAGCAGGCTGCGGAGTAGCCGAACGCTCCTCGCCGAGCACAAAGGAGGGGTCGACCTGCGCTGCCAGGTCGGCCCCCGTCCGCTCGTTCCCCCAGCTCTCGGCGTTCTTCAGGTGGAAGTGCACCATCTGGCGCGTGTACCGCTCCCAGTCGCGCCCCTCGTACGCCCCGTCGGCGGCGTCCTTCAGGGCTTGCAGCGCGAGCCGGTTGGGCTCCTCCAGGAACTCGAACCGGGGCGGGCGGCCCTTCTCCATGGCGCGCACCCAGTCGGAGTGCCCGACCGTGACGAGCAGGTCCTCTCCGACCTCCTCCCGCAGAAAGGCGAGGTCGTCCGGGCCCTGCACCTTGTTGCCGACGACCTTCAGACGGACGCCGAAGTCCCGCGCGTACTCCCGGTACTGGCGGTAGACCGAGACGCCCTTGCGGGTGGGCTCGGCGACCAGGAACGTCATGTCGAAGCGGGTGAACATCCCGGAGGCGAAGGAGTCGCTGCCCGCCGTCATGTCGACGACGACGAACTCGTCGCGTCCGTCGACGAGATGGTTGAGGCACAGCTCCACCGCCCCGACCTTGGAGTGGTAGCAGGCCACGCCCAGATCGGACTCGGTAAACGGCCCGGTGGCCATCAGCTGGATCTCGGCTTCGTCGTCCAGCCGGACGGTCCTGGCGCACGCCGCGTACACCGGGTTGTCCTCGCCGACGCGCAGCAGCCGCGAGCCCCCGCCCGGCGGGGTCGTCTTGATCATGGTGGCGGCCGAGGCGATGCGCGGGTTCGTGCCGCGCAGGTAGTCCTTGATCAGCGGTAGCTGGGCGCCCATCGCGGGCAGCGCGGCGGCCTCCGCCTCGTCCAGCCCCAGCGCGGCCCCCAGGTGCTGGTTGATATCGGCGTCCACGGCCATGACGGGCGTACGGCCGGCGGCGAGATGGCGGATGAACAGCGAGGACAGCGTGGTCTTGCCGCTGCCGCCCTTGCCTACGAAAGCGATCTTCATGTTCACCAACAGTAGGTGCGCACGTGCGGAAAGTGAGAGCGCCGAGTGAGGAAGACCACTCGTTCGGGGGGCGTGGGCGCGGAGTGCGTAGGGTCGTACCCATGAGTACGACAGTCGATCCGCTCGCCGCCCTCGGCTCCCTGCCGGGCGTGACCGAGGCCGTGGACACCGTCCGCAAGGCCGTCGACCGCGTCTACGGGCACCGCGTGATGCGCCGCCGCAGCAACGAGGTCACCTCGGAGGCGGCGCTCCGCGGAGCGCGCGGCTCGGCGGCGCTGTCCGGCGCCGACTGGGCGCTCGAAGAGGTGCGCCGCCGCACGGACTTCGGCGTCGGCGGCGAGCCGCGCACGGTGGGCGCGGCGCTGCGGCTGACCGCCGAGGCCGGCACGCTGCTGAGCGTCTGGCGGCAGTCGCCGCTGCGGGCCCTCGCCCGGCTGCACCTGGTGGCGGCGGGCGGTGCGCAGCCGGACGACACGGTGGGGCGGCCCCGGCTCACCGGCGAACCGGTCGATGAGCCGCTGATCGAGCAGGAGCTTCCCGGTGCCGAGGAGGTGGCGGGGCGGCTCGACGGGCTGGCCGGGCTGCTGATCGCCGGGAGTGAGGCGCCGGCGCTGGTGACGGCCGCCGTGGTCCACGGCGAGCTGCTGGCGCTGCGCCCCTTCGGCTCGTGCAACGGCCTCGTGGCGCGGGCGGCCGAACGCATCGTGCTCGTCGGCAGCGGCCTGGACCCCAAGTCGATCTGCCCGGCCGAGGTGGGCCACGCGGAGCTGGGGCGCGCGGCGTACGCGGCGGCGCTCGACGGCTATGCGTCCGGCACCCCGGACGGCATGGCGGCGTGGATCGCGCACTGCGGCCGGGCCGTGGAGCTGGGGGTGCGGGAGAGCACGGCCGTCTGCGAGGCGCTGCAGCGCGGGGCGGCCTGAGCCTCGGCGGGGTCCGGACTGGAAGCGTCACACACAGAGTTGCGGCGGTACCCATAAAGCTTTGGTACCGCCGCTGGCACGTCCGCCGGGTTACCAGTGCGTGCTCGATATTTGCCCATCAGGTCGGGGAACTTCGCCCGTTACCTGGTGCGGCTGGCCCGTAATCGACGGGTCGGCGTCGCGTGGGTGCCCGGAATTCGTGCTCGGTCCGTGGGGCCTTGGTGCGTTGAGGGCTTCCTCTCGGATGTCCCTGGTCTCGCGGGCCGTAAGTCCTTTCTACTCCTCTCGTACGGCAAGCGGAACCCCTCGCCGCAGATATCTGCAATTGGATTCAAATGCTATGGATACGGGCACTGGGCGACCGGCGGCGGCTGGCATACCAGACCAGGCCCGCGGTGGCGGCGGCAGCGCCCACCGCGACCACTGTGGCGAGCACCGGGCGCGAGGGCACGGACAGCGCGGGCACCCGCTTCTTCAGCTGGACCGGACGGGTGAAGGACAGGACCGGCCAGTCGCGGGCCAGCGCTTCGCGGCGCAGCGCCCGGTCCGGGTTGACGGCGTGTGGATGGCCGACGGATTCGAGCATCGGCACGTCGGTCGCCGAGTCGCTGTACGCGTAGCAGCGCGCGAGGTCGTACCCCTCGGTCTCGGCGAGCTCCTTGATGGCCTCGGCCTTGGTCGGGCCGTAGGCGTAGTAGGCGATCTCGCCGGTGAAGACGCCGTCCTCCACGACCATCCGGGTGGCCACCACCCGGTCCGCGCCGAGCAGTTCGCCGATCGGCTCGACGACCTCCGCCCCGGAAGTGCTGACGATCACGACATCGCGCCCGGCGGCGTGGTGCGCCTCGATGAGGGAGGCGGCCTCGTCGTAAATGATGGGGTCGATGAGTTCGTGCAGCGTCTCGGCGACGATTTCCCGGACCTGCTGTACGTTCCAGCCCCGGCAGAGCGCGGAGAGGTACTCGCGCATCCGCTCCATCTGATCGTGGTCGGCTCCGCCGGCCAAGAAGACGAACTGCGCATAGGCGGTTCGCAGCACGGCACGCCTGTTGATCAAGCCACCTTGGTAGAAGGACTTGCTGAAGGTGAGAGTGCTTGACTTCGCAATGACCGTCTTGTCCAGATCAAAGAAGGCGGCTGTCCGGGGCAGCGAGTGGTTTTCCACGAGGCCGAGCAT
The DNA here is from genome assembly GCF_040654795.1 of Streptomyces sp. NPDC050617. Classification (NCBI taxonomy): domain Bacteria; kingdom Bacillati; phylum Actinomycetota; class Actinomycetes; order Kitasatosporales; family Streptomycetaceae; genus Streptomyces; species Streptomyces sp. NPDC050617. The sequence goes on from NZ_JBFAIS010000010.1 coordinate 130,237, forward strand.
AGAGGCCCTCCATTCGGCGTAAGCTGGGGCGTGTGGGTTTGCCTGAGAAGGGTCTCGGGTACACCATGGAAGTCACGGATCGTTCGCGACCGTGTCTAACCCGGTCCGACTCCTCCCCCCCCGAGTCGGCCGTGGGGACGACCCCCGCTCTCCCCCCCGGCGGGGGTCGTCGCATGTCCGGACGTGTTTTTGCCGTCCGCGCCAGATCATTCCGCCCCCTCCCGCGAGGCTCCGAGCCCGCCGGTCGTGTGCTGCTCCCCAGTCATACCCGTCACGGACCGTAATCGCCATGCTGCGCTCCGGAAGTCACTGGTATAGGTGACTGGGATATTCACAACGGTCGAGTTGTCCACAGTTTTGGAGCAAGATCCACACAATTTCCCACTTCGCTGCACGGTGATTCCTCGCGGCGTTCCGCGGAGTTCGCGGATGCGAGAGCGCGTAGTGAGAGGGGGAGGACCGTGGCCGGAACCAATGCGTCCGATCAATGGGCGGGAAGCGGTGCGGGAGCGGGCGCACCGCTGATCATCACCGAGGACGAGAAGCTTCTCGACGATCTGCTGCGGCTGTGCGCGGCGGCCGGCGCCGTGCCGGAGGTGGCGCACGGGACGCCCGCGCGAAGGAGGAGCTGGGACGACGCGCCGCTGGTCCTCGTCGGGGACGACTGCGCGTCGAGGCTGGCCGGGGCCGCGCGCCGTGAGGGGGTAGTCCTCATCGGACGCGACCTCGACGACCCCGACGTATGGCGCAGGGCCGTAGTGATCGGCGCCCGCAATGTGGTGATGCTCCCCGACGGCGAGGGCTGGCTCGTGGACCGTATCGCCGATGTCGTGGAAGGCGTGGGCCGTCCGGCGCTCACCGTCGGGGTCATCGGGGGCCGGGGCGGAGCGGGCGCGAGCACCCTCGCCTGCGCCCTGGCCCTGACCGCGGCCCGCGCGGGGCATCGCGCCATGCTCATCGACGCCGATCCGCTGGGCGGCGGGCTGGACGTGCTGCTCGACGGCGAGAGGGCCGAGGGCCTGCGCTGGCCCGCCTTCGCCCGCTCACGCGGCCGGGTGGGCGGCGGTGCGCTGGAGGAATCGCTGCCCGAACTGCATTCCCTGCGGGTGCTCAGCTGGGACCGCGGCGATGCCACGACCGTGCAGCCCGAGGCGATGCGCGCCGTGCTGGCCGCCGCGCGGCGGCGCGGCGGGACCGTGGTGGTGGACCTGCCGCGGCGCAACGACGACGCGACCATGGAAGCGCTCCGGCAGGTGGATGTGGGGCTGCTGGTGGTGCCGGGCGAGCTGCGGGCCGTCGCGGCGGCGCACCGGGTCGCGTCCATGGCGGGCATGGTGCTGGACGACCTGCGAGCGGTGGTGCGCACCCCGTGCGGGCCGGGGCTGGACGACGAGGAGATCGCCCGGTTGCTGGACCTGCCGCTGGCCGGTGAGCTGCCGCCGGAGCCCGGCCTGGCGGACGCACTGACGGCCGGTGCACCGCCCGGCAGCAGCGACCGGGGGCCGTTGGCGCTGTTCTGCGAGGAGTTCTGGGCGCAGGCCCTCGCCGGCGGCTGGGGCGTGGCCGCATGAGCGCCGAGCTGCTGGATGCGGTGCGGCTCCGGCTCGCGGAGAGCGGCGCGGAGCCGACGCCCGCGCGGGTCGCCGCGGCCCTGCGGCAGGAGGGCCGACTGCTCGGGGACGCCGAAGTGCTCCAGGTCGTCGCGCGACTGCGGTCCGAGCTGGTGGGAACGGGGCCGCTGGAGCCGCTGCTGGCCGCGCCGGAGGTCACCGATGTGCTGGTCACCGCGCCGGACGAGGTATGGGTGGACCGCGGGTCGGGGCTGGAGCGTACGGATGTGGCCTTCGCCGACGCGGCGGCGGTGCGCAGGCTCGCCCAGCGCCTCGCCGCGGTCGCCGGGCGCAGGCTGGACGACGCCCGCCCCTGGGTGGACGCCCGGCTGCCCGACGGCACCCGGCTCCACGCGGTGCTTCCGCCGGTCGTCGTGGGCTGCACGTGTCTGTCGCTGCGCGTGGTGCGGCCGAGGGCCTTCGCGCTGTCGGAGCTGGTCGCGGCGGGGACGGTGCCGCCGGGCGGTGAACGGCTGCTCCGCTCGATCCTGGCGGCCCGGCTCTCGTACGTCATCAGCGGCGGTACGGGCTCGGGGAAGACCACGCTCCTGAGCACATTGCTGGGTCTGGTCGGGCCGGACGAACGGATCGTACTGGCCGAGGACTCCGCCGAGTTGAGGCCGGACCACCCCCATGTGGTGCGGTTGGAGACGCGGCCCGCGAACCAGGAGGGCATGGGGCAGGTCACCCTGCGGGACCTGGTGCGGCAGGCGCTGCGGATGCGCCCGGACCGGCTCGTGGTCGGCGAGGTCCGCGGCCCCGAGGTCACCGATCTGCTGGCGGCGCTCAACACGGGGCACGAGGGCGGTTGCGGGACGGTTCACGCGAACGCCGCGGGCGACGTTCCGGCGCGGCTGGAGGCTTTGGGCTCGTCGGCCGGCCTCGACCGGGCGGCGCTGCACAGCCAGTTGGCGGCGGCGATGTCCGTGGTGATCCATCTGGTGCGGAACGGCTCGGGGCGGCGGCGGATCGCCGAGGTGCATGTCCTGGACCGTGACGCGGAGGGGTTCGTCACGACCGTACCGGCGGCGCTGTGGGGCCCGGACGGGTTCCGGCGGGCCCGTGGCTGGGATCGGCTCGCGGCGCTGTGCGAGCGGGGCGGGGGCGTGTCATGACGGGTCCGGGGACGGTGTCGGAGGCGATGCCGGTGTGCGCGGCGGCGCTCTGCGCGGGGGCGGTCCTCTGGTGGTCGGCGGGGCGTGACGAAGGGATGCGCCGGGCCCGGCTGCTGCTCGCGGGCGGCGGGGAGGTCTCGCCGGTCGCGGGGGCTGTGCCGCTGTGGGCGCGGGAGTGGCTCGACCGGCTGCGGGATCTGTGGCGGACGAGGCGTGAGGTGATCTGTGTGCCGATCGGGTGCGTACTGGCGTTGCTGGGCGCCTCGCTGTTGCCCTTGCTGGCCGGGGCGGCGGCCATGCCGCTCGTACGGCGGTGGCTGCGGTCCCGGCGGCAGGGCCGGGAGCGGGAGCGGCGGGAGGCCGCGGTGATCGAGGTCTGTGGGGCCCTGGCCGGCGAGCTGAGGGCGGGCCGGCAGCCCGGAGAGGTGCTGGCGGGGCTCGCGCCGCCGGACCTGGGGCCGTCGTGGCCGGAGGTGGCGGCGGCAGCGCGGTTCGGCGGGGACGTGCCGGGTGCGCTGCGCACGGTGGGGCGGCAGCCGGGGGCCGAGGGGCTGAACGGGGTGGCCGCGTGCTGGCGGGTCGCCGTCGACGGCGGGGCCGGGCTCGCGGACGGGCTCGACCGGGTGGCCGGGGCTCTCAGAAGCGAGCGGGATCAACGGGAGGAGCTGTACGCGCAGTTGGCGGGCACGAGGTCGACGGCCGTGATGCTGGCGCTGCTTCCCGCGTTCGGGCTGTTGATGGGCAGCGCGCTCGGCGCTTCGCCGCTGCGGGTGCTGCTGCACACCCCGGCCGGGCTGGGCGCGCTCGCCGTCGGCGGACTCCTTGAGTTTGCCGGGCTGCTGTGGACGGCGCGGATCGTACGGCAGGCGCGTGGGGCCGGTGGGGAGGCGCGGACGTGAACGGCGAAATTATCCACAGGTTGGGGATAAGTGTCGCGCTGTTGGGCGCGGTGGTGTGCGGAGCGGTCGCGGTGCTGGAGGTCCGGCGGTGGCGGACAGCGCGGCGGAGGGCGGTGGCTCTGGGGTTCGCGGAGAAAAGTGCGGCTGGGGTGTGGAGCCGGCTGCGGGGGCGGTCCGTGCTGGAGGCGCGGATCTCGGGTCACCTTCCGGCGGTCGGAGCTGGGCTTGCCGTGTTCATTCTCCTCGGCGGAGTGGTCGGCTGCGCGGCGGGACTCGCCGCGGCCTACGGCGCCTGGCGCTGGCAGCGGCGGCGCCGAGACGGCGAGGACACCCCGTGCGCGGCGGAGGTGGAACGGCAACTCCCGTTGGCTGCCGACCTCTTGGCAGCGTGTCTGGCAGCCGGCGCGGGGCCTGGGGCGGCGGCCGAAGCGGTCGGCTCCTCCCTCGGCGGCCCGGTCGGCGACCGGTTGGTGCAGGCCGCCGCCGAGGTCCGGCTTGGCGGCGAACCCTCCGTCGCCTGGGGGCGCGTGGGTGCGTTGCCCGGTGCGTACGGCATGGCGCGCGCCCTGGAGCGGGCCCAGGCGACGGGCGTGCCGGGGGTACGGCCCATGGCCCGGCTCGCGGGCGAGTTGCGGGCGGCGCAAGGCAGGGCGGCGGGCATACGGGCCCGGCGCGCGGGGGTGCTGGCGACGGCCCCGTTGGGGCTGTGCTTCCTGCCCGCGTTCCTGATGGTCGGCGTGGTGCCGGTGGTGATCGGGCTGGCCGCCGGGCTTTCGAGCGGCGGCTGAGGGACTTGGCGGTTGAGGGACTTGGGGACTGAAGAGCTGAGGGGGCGATTCGCGATGACTGATGACAAGCGGGCCGAGCGGGACGGACGAGGGGGTACGGCTGTGATGGTCATGCGGTGGTGTGCGCGGCGCTGTGCCGCGGCGCGGGACAAGGCCGAGGCAGGGATGACGACCGCGGAGTACGCGATGGGGACGTTGGCGGCGTGCGGGTTCGCCGCGGTCCTTTACAAGGTGGTGACAAGCGGGGCCGTCAGTACGGCGCTCCAGTCGCTGATCGAGAAGGCGCTCCATGCGCAGTTCTGATTCCGACGGGGGGTATGTGACGGCGGAGGCCGCCGTGGTGATGCCGGCGCTGACGATCTTCGGGGTGGCGCTGGTCTGGGGGCTGATGGCCGTCTCAGCACAGATCCAGTGCGTGGACGCGGCGCGGGCCGGAGCGCGGGCGGCGGCGCGGTCGGAGCCGGCCGCGGCGGCGGAGTCCGCCGCCCGCTCCGCGGCCCCGCGCGGCGCCCGGATCGTGCTGGGCCGGGAGGGCGACCTGGTGCGCGTACGGGTGGAGACGCACGCGACGGGGCCCGGCCCGCTGGCGCTGCGGCTGAGCGGGGAGGCGGTGGCCCTTGCGGAGGAGACGGTGGGGTGAGGAGGGGATGGCCACGGTGTGGGTGACGGTCACCGTCACTGCGCTCTGCGCGGTGTTCGCGGCCGTGCTGTTCATGGGCCAGGCGATGCTGGCCCGCCACCGGGCCGGCGGGGCAGCCGACCTGGCGGCCCTGGCCGCGGCGGACCACGCTCTCGAGGGCGAGGCGATGGCGTGCGCACTGGCCCGGCGGGTGGCCGGGGCGCAGGGTGCCGGGGTTGTGCGGTGCGTGGTGCGAGGGGAGGTGTCGGACGTCGTGGCCGAGGTCCGGGCGGGGCCGTACGCACCGCGGGTAAGGGCCCGCGCGGGTCCTGCGACGGCGGGCGGCGGCTCGGCGATAGGGGGCGGCTCTGCCACGGGCGGTGGTCCCGCGACGAGCGCTGGACGAGGCGGGGGTGGTGGCCCTGCGACGGCCGGTGGGCGCGGTATGGGTGCCGCTGTCGGCAGTAGGCAGGGCGCGGGCGGGGACCCGCTGTAGGCGGTGAGGCCGTCCGTCGGGCGGATGGGCGGGGCTTGGCGGAGGGTTAGTCCGGCTGGGGCGGAGCGGCCTTCAGGAGGGTGGTCAGGAGGCGGATGGCGGCTCGCTTGTCCAGGGGGTCGTTGCCGTTGCCGCACTTGGGGGACTGGATGCAGGACGGGCAGCCCGAGTCGCACTCGCAGGCGGCGATGGCCTCGCGGGTGGCGGTGAGCCAGCGGGCGGCGGTGTGGAAGGCGCGTTCCGCGAAGCCCGCGCCGCCGGGCTGGCCGTCGTAGACGAACACCGTCGGCAGCAGGGTGTCCGGGTGGAGGGGGACGGAGACGCCGCCGATGTCCCAGCGGTCGCAGGTGGCGAAGAGCGGGAGGATGCCGATGGAGGCGTGTTCGGCGGCGTGCAGGGCGCCGCCGAGGGCATCGGGGTGGACGCGGGCGTCGTCGAGCTGGTCCTCGGTGACCGTCCACCACACGGCGCGGGTGCGCAGGGTGCGGGGCGGCAGGTCCAGCTTGGTCTCGCCGAGGACCTCGCCGGTGATGAGCCGGCGGCGGAGGAAGGAGACGACCTGGTTGGTGACCTCTACCGAGCCGAAGCAGAGCCGGGCGTCTCCCCAGGGGATCTCGGTGGTGGTCTCCAGGACGGAGATCGCCGTGGTGTCGCGCGCGGTCGTGGAGTAGGGCGGGGCGGCCTCCTCGACGAGGGCGACCGAGTCGGCCAGGTCCAGGTGCTTCACCAGGTACGTACGGCCCTGGTGGAGGTGGACGGCGCCGTCGTGGACGGCGGTGTGGGCTGCGGAGGCGTCCACCGTGCCCAGGAGCCGTCCGGTGCCGGACTCGACGACCTGGACGGGGCTGCCGCCCTCGCCGCGGATGTCGGTGAGGTCGGCGGCGCGCTCGCGGCGGGTCCAGTGCCAGGCGGTGGCGCGGCGCCGGAGCAGCTTGCGGGCTTCGAGCTGGGGGAGGAGGTCGGCGGTGGCGGGGCCGAAGAGGTCCAGGTCGCTCTCGGTGAGGGGGAGTTCGGCGGCGGCGGCGCAGAGATGGGGGGCGAGCACGTAGGGGTTGTCCGGGTCGAGGACGGTCGACTCGACGGGCTGCTGGAAGAGGGCCTCGGGGTGGTGGACGAGGTAGGTGTCCAGCGGGTCGTCGCGGGCGACGAGGACGGCGAGCGCTCCTTGGCCCGTACGCCCGGCGCGCCCCGCCTGCTGCCACAGGGAGGCGCGGGTGCCGGGGTAGCCGGTGAGGAGGACGGCGTCCAGGCCGGCGACGTCCACGCCGAGTTCGAGGGCGGTGGTCGCGGCGAGGCCGAGGAGGTCGCCGGTGTGCAGGGCGCGTTCGAGGGCGCGGCGTTCTTCGGGGAGGTAGCCGCCGCGGTAGGCGGCGACGCGCCGCGGGAGGGAGCGGTCGATCTCCGCGAGCCGTTCCTGGGCGATGACGGCGATGAGCTCGGCGCCGCGCCGGGACCGTACGAAGGCGACGGTGCGGACGCCCTGGACGGCGAGGCCGGTGAGCAGGTCCGCGGTCTCGGCGGTGGCGGTGCGGCGGACCGGGGCGCCCCGTTCGCCGTGGGGTTCGGTGAGCGGGGGCTCCCACAGGGCGAAGACCAGTTCGCCGCGGGGGGAGGTGTCCTCGGTGATTTCCGCCACTGTCAGACCGGTCAGGCGGGCCGCCGCGCGGGCCGGGTCGGCGGCGGTGGCGGAGGCGAGGAGGAAGACGGGATGTGAACCGTAGCGGGCGCACAGGCGGCGGAGCCGGCGCAGGACCTGGGCGACGTGGGAGCCGAACACGCCGCGGTAGGTGTGGCACTCGTCGATGACGACATAGCGCAGGGCGCGCAGGAAGGAGGCCCAGCGGGGGTGGGCGGGGAGTACGGACCGGTGGAGCATGTCCGGGTTGGTGAGCGCGTAGTTCGCGTACTGGCGGACCCACTCGCGCTCCTCGACCGGGGTGTCGCCGTCGTAGACGGCGGGGCGGATGCGGTTGCCGAGGGGGGCGGCGAGTTCGCGGACGGCGCGCCGCTGGTCGTGCGCCAGCGCTTTGGTGGGCGAGAGGTACAGGGCGGTCGCGCCCCGCCCGTTGGGCGCCTCGGACCCGTCCAGGAGCGCGCTGAGGACCGGCGCGAGGTAGGCGAGGGACTTGCCGGAGGCGGTGCCGGTGGCCACCACGACGGACTCGCCGCGCAGCGCGTGCTCGGCCGTGCGCGCCTGGTGGGCCCAGGGGCGGTCGATGCCGGCGGCCCGAATGGCATCGATCACTTCCGGCCGGATCTGCGAAGGCCAGGGGGCATGACGGCCCGTGCGCGGGGGCAAGTGCTCCGTATGAGTGATGCGTGCAGCACGGCCCGCCCCGGCGGCGAGTCGGTCCAGGACCGTGCGGGGAGAGGGGCGTGCGCCCGCGCGCGGCGGGAGTTGGTCGGCGGCCATCGACACCGAGTGTGTCACCGGCATGACGGACAATGGCGTCAAGGCGTCGTGCTCGCCTGCCGGTAAGTGATTGAATGCCATCGCGGCTGCCGATCCATGGGGGGCGACCGCTCGATGCAAGGTGCTGGAGGATCCGTGGACCTGTCCCTGTCGACCCGGACCGTCGGCGACCGAACGGTCGTCGAGGTCGGTGGCGAGATTGATGTATACACCGCGCCCAAGCTGCGTGAGCAGCTGGTCGAGCTTGTCAACGACGGTAGTTACCACTTGGTCGTGGACATGGAGGGCGTCGACTTCCTCGACTCCACCGGGCTCGGCGTGCTGGTCGGTGGCTTGAAACGAGTGCGCGCCCATGAGGGTTCGCTGCGCCTGGTGTGCAATCAGGAGCGCATTCTGAAGATCTTCCGTATCACCGGTCTGACCAAGGTGTTCCCGATTCACACCTCGGTGGATGACGCGGTGTCGGCGACCGACTGACGGTTGCCGGAGGAAGACCGCCGCGCCGGGGTTCCGGGCTGAGGCCCGGTGCCCCTGCGAGTTCGCCCTCTTCCAGAAGTCGGGAAGAGGGCACGTACGACCGAGGGGGATGGCATGGCCACCGTCGAACTGCTCTTCAGTGCCCTGCCCGAGCACGTCCGCACCGCCCGCCTCGTGGCGGCCGCGGTGGCGCGCCGGGCCGGGGTCGACGAGGCCGTGCTGGACGAGGTGCGCCTCGCGGTCGGCGAGGCGTGCACGCGCGCGGTCGGGCTGCATCTCACCTATGGGGTGGCCAGCCCGGTCCGGGTCGTGCTCATCGAGGACGAGAAGAAGTTCTCCATCGAGGTCGGCGACGACGCGCCCCGTGCCTCCGCCGGTCTGGTGCCGGGGGCTCGCGGGGAGAGCGCCGACGCCGGTGCGTCCCCGCCCCTCGCGGTGCCGGAGGAGACCGGTGCCGAGGCCGACGACGAGATGGGTCTCGCCGTGATCAGCGGACTCGTCGACGATGTCGAGGTGACGTCGGACGAGAACGGCGGCCTCATCCGCATGACCTGGCCGACGACGCCGGCATCCGTCCTTCCGTAGGGGCTACGTGCTCGCGTGGAGGTGACGCTCTTCCGTAGGGGCTGTGCTCCCGTAGAGGCGACGCCCTCCCGTAGCAGCCACGCGTTCCCATAGAGGCTGCGCCCTTTCGTCGCGGCGGCGTACGTCCGGCTTTCGCGCGTTGGCGGCATGCGCGTTATATGCGTCGTGTGCCCTCAGACGCCCTCAGCGCTCCCTCCATGTTCACCTGGCCGTGCAGCGCCCCCTGACGCGCCCGTACGCCCGTAGCGCGCCGGAGCGGGAGCCGTACGCCGGGCAGGGCCGCTGGTCCTGTGCGGCGGTCGTGTGTGCCCGGTGGGCGTACCTGTCCGGCAGCGGGGCGCGTCCGGTAGTTGTACGTGCCCGACACCGGTGTGTGTCCGGAAGTCGTCCCCGTCCCGCAGTCGGACCGGAGGGGCGGCCGCGGCCACCCGGCCGTCGTGTGCGCCCCGTCGCCCGGAATCCGATCATCCCCTCTGAACTGGGGCGTTCATAGGATTCTGAGATCCTTTTATAGATCATTTTCGGTGCGTCAGTGAATTCCGTGCTCTCCTTCGTCCGGGCGAATTTACCGGCGTACTCCTTTTGATCTTCCCTGGTGCAGGCTAATTCCCTCCATGGCGCTCTGTTTTGATCTCGCCGGGCTCCCTACAATCCGTCCACATCTTGAGCTCAGGACGCCTGAGCGTGGCGGCTGTTCCGCGGTCGTTCTCTACGGTCGCAGAACAGCTGCGCGCCCATGTGCCAAACGTCAAGGAGGACGAATGGCGGGGCCTATCACCCCTCATCAGCTCGGCTTCACCACCCAACTGGCCGCGGAGCTGACCGACGACAACCGCATGCTGGTGATGGTGATCGCGGTGGTCGCGATCGCGGCGCTGGCCCTCGCGGTGGTGCTGGTGCGCCAAGTGCTCGCCGCCGGTCAGGGCACGGACAGCATGAAGAAGATCGCCGCGGCCGTACAGGAAGGCGCCAATGCCTATCTGGCCCGGCAGATGCGCACCCTCGGCATTTTCGCCGTGGCCGTGTTCTTCCTGCTCATGCTGTTGCCGGCGGACAACTGGTCACAGCGCATCGGCCGCTCGGCCTTTTTCTTGATCGGTGCGCTCTTCTCGGCGGCCACCGGTTATATCGGCATGTGGCTCGCGGTGCGCAGCAATGTGCGGGTCGCGGCGGCCGCCCGTGAGGCGACGCCCGCCGAGGGCGAGCCGGCAAAGGACCTCACCGAGGTCGCGCACAAGGCCACGAAGATCGCTTTCCGCACGGGCGGCGTCGTCGGCATGTTCACCGTGGGGCTGGGACTGCTCGGCGCGGCCTGCGTAGTGCTCGTCTACGCGGCCGACGCCCCCAAGGTCCTGGAGGGCTTCGGCTTCGGGGCCGCGCTGCTGGCGATGTTCATGCGTGTCGGCGGCGGCATCTTCACCAAGGCCGCCGACGTCGGCGCGGACCTCGTCGGCAAGGTCGAACAGGGCATCCCGGAGGACGACCCCCGCAACGCCGCGACCATCGCGGACAACGTGGGCGACAACGTGGGCGACTGCGCGGGCATGGCGGCGGACCTCTTCGAGTCCTACGCCGTGACCCTCGTGGCCGCCCTCATCCTCGGCAAGGTCGCCTTCGGCGACTCCGGCCTCGCCTTCCCGCTGCTGGTCCCCGCGATCGGCGTGCTCACCGCGATGATCGGAATCTTCGCGGTGGCGCCGCGCCGCTCCGACCGCAGCGGCATGACGGCGATCAACCGCGGCTTCTTCATCTCGGCCGTCGTCTCCCTGGTGCTGGTGGCGGTCGCGGTGTTCGTCTACCTGCCGTCCACCTACGCGGACCTCAAGGGCATCTCCGATGCCGCGATCCGCACGCATGAGGGCAATCCGCGCATCCTGGCGCTCGTGGCCGTCGCCATCGGCATCGTGCTCGCGGCCCTCATCCAGCAGCTCACGGGGTACTTCACCGAGACCAGCCGGCGCCCCGTACGGGACATCGGCAAGTCCTCGCTGACCGGGCCCGCCACCGTCGTGCTCTCCGGGATCTCGCTCGGCCTGGAGTCCGCGGTCTACACGGCGCTGCTGATCGGCCTCAGCGTGTACGGGGCGTTCCTGCTCGGCGGCACCTCGATCATGCTGGCGCTGTTCGCGGTCGCGCTCGCCGGTACGGGCCTGCTGACCACCGTCGGCGTCATCGTCGCGATGGACACCTTCGGCCCGGTCGCCGACAACGCGCAGGGCATCGCCGAGATGTCCGGCGACGTCGAGGGCGCGGGCGCGCAGGTGCTGACCGACCTCGACGCGGTGGGCAACACCACCAAGGCGATCACCAAGGGCATCGCCATCGCCACGGCGGTCCTCGCGGCCTCCGCGCTCTTCGGCTCGTACCGCGACGCGATCGCCACGGCGGTCGGCGAGGTGCACGCGAAGGCCGGCGAGATGGGGCTGAGCCTGGACATCTCGCAGCCCAACAACCTGGTGGGGCTGGTACTCGGGGCCGCGGTCGTCTTCCTGTTCTCGGGGCTGGCGATCAACGCGGTGTCGCGGTCGGCGGGCGCGGTGGTCTACGAGGTGCGGCGGCAGTTCCGCGAGCACCCCGGAATCATGGACTACAGCGAGAAGCCGGAGTACGGGCGCGTCGTCGACATCTGCACCAAGGACGCGCTGCGCGAGCTCGCCACGCCCGGTCTGCTCGCCGTCATGGCGCCGATCGCGGTCGGCTTCTCGCTCGGCGTCGGCGCGCTCGGCTCGTACCTCGCGGGCGCGATCGGCACCGGCACGCTGATGGCGGTCTTCCTCGCCAACTCCGGCGGCGCGTGGGACAACGCCAAGAAGCTGGTCGAGGACGGGCACCACGGCGGCAAGGGCAGCGAGGCGCACGCGGCGACGGTGATCGGCGACACGGTCGGCGACCCGTTCAAGGACACGGCCGGGCCGGCGATCAACCCGCTGCTGAAGGTGATGAACCTGGTGGCGCTGCTGATCGCTCCGGCGGTGGTGAAGTTCAGCTACGGCGCCGACGCCAACGCGGGGCTGCGGGCCGGCGTCGCGGCGCTGGCCATCGTGGTGATCGTCGTCGCGGTGTACGTGTCCAAGCGGCGCAGCATCACCGTGGGCGAGGAGGAGGACGGCGCCGAACGGGTGGCGAGCACCGCCGATCCCGCGGTGGTGTCCTGAGGGCGGACTCTCCTCGCGGAGGGGACGGGCGGGTGGTGCGCGCGGGCGCACCGTCCGCCCGTCCGCGCGTCCGGGCTCCGGCGGGCGAGCCGGGGCGCGGAGGGGGCGCACTGACTCTGGCTCAGGTGCACGCTCGGGAGCGCTCCCAGGAGCGCCCAGGAGCGCCTTCAGATGCGTGCTCAGGTGCGTGCTCAGGTGCGGCGAATGCCACGGCCAGCTTGATGCAAATGGCTACAAAAGAGGTCACACCGGATGCGCAGCTCGCGGCCTTCACACCTGGGACGTGTAAGTTCCGGGGCCGAAGGCCATGGAAGGGACCGATCCGGTGAACAAGAAGCTTGTGGCCGCGCTGTCCGGCGGTGCGGCACTCGTACTGATGCTGACCGGCTGCGGCGGCGACGACGGCGACAAGAAGCTCGACGACTGGGCCAAGAAGGTCTGCGGCAATATGCAGCCGCAGGTCAAGAAGGTCCTGGACGCCAACAGCGCGATCGCGTCGCTGCACGGTGAAGAGAACTCCAAGAAGGTCCAGCAGACCGACTCGGCCGCCTTCCAGGACAACGCCGACGCCTACAAGTCGCTCGCCACGTCCATCGACAGCGCGGGAGCGCCGCCCGTCAAGGACGGCGAGACCACCCAGAAGAACGCCGTCAAGGCGCTCAACGACCTCTCCGGCGCCTACGAGGGGCTCAAGAAGCAGATAGACGGTCTGAACACCTCTGACAAGCAGAAGTTCTCCGACGGCCTCAACGGCATCGTCTCGGGCCTCAACAAGCTCAACGGCAAGAGCGAGGACGCGCTGAAGAAGCTCCAGGCGGGCGATGTCGGCAAGGCGATGACGAAGCAGCCCGGCTGCCGCCGGACGTCGACTTCCGTGTCCCCCTCGGACTCCGCGTCGCCCTCCGCTTCGAAGAAGTAGCGGGCCGGCTCAGAAGAAGGAGCGGGGGGCTCCGAAGGAGGAGCGGGGCGGGCGCGGCCAGCGGGGCGGGTGCGGTCTCAGGCTCGGGACGGCGCGCCCGTTCCGCGGAGCGGTAGCCGCAGCCCGTAGACAGTCTGTCGGCAGCCCGGCAGCCCGGCAGCCCGGCAGCCCGGCAGCCCGGCAGCGCGCCAGCCCGCTGGCACCGCCCCGCAAGGGCATGGCGCAGGGGCGTGGCGCCGGGCTGTCGCCAATTGTCAGTGGTGCCCCCGACAATGGTCGGTGTGAGTACGCACCGCCTTCCCGCCGCCGACCTCGCGCGCACCGACCGCCTGCGCGAGGCGCTCCTCGCCGCCGCCTTCACCGCCGACGGCCTCCTCGACCTGCTCGGCGCGCCCGCCTACGCGGCGCTCGCCCGCAGTGAGACCGTGCCCGCCCTGCGGGCCACCCGTGGCGAGAGCCCGCTGGAGACGCTCGTCAGACTCTTCCTCCTCCAGCGCCCCGTGTCGTACGAGCGGGCCGCCGCGGCCCTCCCCGTCGAGGACTGCCTCGCCGACGGCTGGCTGGCCGCAGAGGGCGCCGATGTACGGGCGACGGTCGACGTGCGCCCGTACGGCGGACCGGAGGGGCAGGACTGGTGGGTCGTCGCCGACCTCGGGTGCGCGGTCGGCGGCGCCGGCGGCCTCGCCGGCACGTCCGGTGTGGACCGTTCGCAGCTGGTGCTGGGCGTGGGCGGCGCGTCCACCACGCTCGCCGGGATCACCGTCCGTACGCCCGTGGAGCGCGCCCTCGACCTCGGCACGGGCTCCGGCATCCAGGCCCTGCACGCCGCCCAGCACGCCACCCGGGTCACCGCCACCGACCTCAACCCCCGGGCCCTGCACGTCGCGCGGCTCACCCTCGCGCTCTCCGGCGCGCCCGCCGCCGACCTCCGGGAGGGCTCGCTCTTCGAGCCGGTCGCGGACGAGGCGTTCGATCTGATCGTCTCCAATCCGCCCTTCGTCATCTCGCCCGGCGCGCGGCTCACCTACCGCGACGGCGGCATGGCGGGTGACGACCTGTGCCGCACGCTCGCGCAGCGGTCGGCGGACCATCTCAACGACGGCGGTTACTGCCAGCTGCTCGCCAACTGGCAGCACGTGGAGGGCGAGGACTGGCGCGAGCGACTCTCCTCGTGGGTGCCGCGCGGCTGCGACGCGTGGATCGTGCAGCGCGAGGTGCAGGACGTCACGCAGTACGCGGAGCTGTGGCTGCGCGACGGGGGCGATCACCGTGCGGACCCCGCGGAGTACGCGGCGCGGTACGACGCCTGGCTGGACGAGTTCGAGGCCCGTAAGACCAGGGGCGTCGGCTTCGGGTGGATCACGCTGCGCAAGTCCGGCGCCGAGCAGCCGTCCATCGTCGCGGAGGAGTGGCCGCACCCCGTCGAGCAGCCGCTGGGGGAGGCCGTGCGGGCGCATTTCGAGCGGCAGGACTTCCTGCGCTCGCACGACGACGCGGCGCTGCTCGCCGCGCGGTTCCACCTCGCGGCGGAGGTCGCGCAGGAGCAGGTCGGCGCGCCCGGCGCGGAGGATCCCGAGCATGTGGTGCTCCGTCAGAACCGCGGTATGCGGCGGGCGACGAAGGTGGACACGGTGGGCGCCGGGTTCGCCGGGGTCTGCGACGGGACGCTCAGCGCGGGCCGCATCCTCGACGCCATCGCGCAACTCATGGAGGAGGATCCGGTGTTGCTCCGGGACCGCACTCCGGAATCCATCCGACTCCTGGTCGAGCAGGGGTTCTTGACTCCGGCGGGCCTGGCGGACTGAAGGCGCCTGCCGGGTACCTGCCGGGCTGAGGGCGCCTGCCGGGCAGCTGCCGGGTGCCTGTCGGGCTGAGGGTGCCTGCCGGGCGGCTGCCGGGTGCCTGTCGGGCTGAGGGCGCCTGCCGGGTGCCCGCCGGATGTCCCTTGGGGAGGGGAGGGCCTGTATCGCCGGTGGGCGATATGAGTTACGCCACCGTTCCGGGAGGTGTGGACGCGCGCTCGGCGGTTTGCCGGGCATTTCGGTCCGGCTGATCCGGCCAGCGGGCGATGCGGCCCCGCCGGCCGTGTGCCGCGTCGCGTCCCGGACCGCGTCCTGGCGGAAGCGCGTACGGACATGGACACGTATGGACGCGAGCGTTTGCGCATCCGGAGCGATTCGGCGGGGCCCCGGACCGTTCCCGAAGAGCCCGCGCAGAGCCCCTGAAGAGAACAGTCGGCGTCCCGCTAGCGGAACCCCGGCCGGGCCTTCGCTCGCACAGTTGGCCGTACCTACGGCCGTACGCCTGACCTGCTCGTACGCGCGGTAGCCCGGCCGCCGTCGCCGGCTGAACCGGAGTCAGCCGGTCCGTGGCCCCCGGCCGGGTCCGGGCTCCGGGCCCTGGCCGATACGGGCCGCTGCCGCCGGACCGCCGCTGTCAGCCGTGTGCCGGTCCGGGCGGCAGACAGGACGCTTGTCGGGTTACCGTTCGAGTGGCGTTGCGGGCTTTTTCCGTTTGACACGGGGGCGGGATGTACCGTCACACTCCGCAGCGTCACCGCAGCGCCTACACCGAGTGTCGACCGGAGAGAAGAGCGAAGTTGTCCCCGACCAGCGAGACCGCACACGGCGGCCGCCGACTCGTCATCGTCGAGTCGCCTGCCAAGGCGAAGACGATCAAGGGTTACCTCGGCCCCGGATATGTCGTCGAGGCGAGCGTCGGGCACATCCGCGACCTGCCGAACGGGGCCGCCGAGGTCCCGGCCAAGTACAAGGGCGAGTCATGGGCCCGCCTCGGCGTGAACGTGGACGCCGAGTTCCAGCCCATCTATGTCGTGAACCACGACAAAAAGGACCAGGTCAAGAAGCTCAAGGAGCTGCTGGCCGAGTCCGACGAACTCTTCCTCGCCACCGATGAGGACCGGGAGGGCGAGGCCATCGCCTGGCACCTCCAGGAAGTCCTCAAGCCCAAGGTCCCGGTCCGCCGGATGGTCTTCCACGAGATCACCAAGGACGCGATCCGCGACGCCGTCGCCCACCCGCGCGAACTCAACAAGAAGCTCGTCGACGCCCAGGAGACCCGCCGCATCCTCGACCGCCTCTACGGCTACGAGGTCTCGCCGGTCTTGTGGAAGAAGGTCATGCCGCGGCTGTCCGCCGGCCGCGTCCAGTCGGTCGCGACGAGGCTCGTCGTCGAGCGGGAGCGCGAGCGCATCGCCTTCCGCTCCGCCGAGTACTGGGACCTGACCGGTACGTTCGCCACCGGCCGGCCCGGCGACGCGAGCGACCCGGGCACCCTGGCCGCCCGCCTCGCCACCGTGGACGGCCGGCGCGTCGCCCAGGGCCGCGACTTCGGGTCGACCGGCGTGCTCAAGGACGGCTCGCAGGTCCTGCACCTCGACGAGGCCAACGCCCGCGCGCTGGCCGCGGCCCTCGCGGACACCGCCTTCACGGTGCGGTCCGTCGAGTCGAAGCCGTACCGCCGCTCGCCGTACGCGCCGTTCCGCACGACGACCCTCCAGCAGGAGGCGTCGCGCAAGCTCGGCTTCGGCGCGAAGTCCACGATGCAGGTGGCCCAGAAGCTGTACGAGAACGGCTTCATCACCTATATGCGTACGGACTCCACCACCCTCTCCGACACGGCCGTGCAGGCCGCGCGGGCGCAGGTCACGCAGTTGTACGGGTCCTCCTACCTGCCGGACAAGCCCCGCACGTACGCCGGGAAGGTCAAGAACGCGCAGGAGGCGCACGAGGCGATCCGACCTTCGGGTGATCGTTTCCGCACACCGGCCGAGACGGGTCTGAGCGGTGATCAGTTCAAGCTCTACGAGCTGATCTGGAAGCGGACCGTGGCCTCCCAGATGAAGGACGCGGTCGGCGACTCCGTCACCGTGAAGATCGGCGGGACCAGCTCCGACGGCCGGGACGCCGAGTTCAGCGCGTCCGGCAAGACGATCACCTTCCACGGCTTCATGAAGGCGTACGTGGAAGGCGCCGACGACCCCAACGCCGAGCTCGACGACCGCGAGCGCCGGCTGCCGCAGGTCGCCGAGGGCGACGCGCTGAGCGCCGAGGAGATCTCGGTCGACGGCCACGCCACCAAGCCCCCGGCCCGCTACACCGAGGCGTCGCTCGTCAAGGAGCTGGAGGAGCGGGAGATCGGCCGCCCGTCCACGTACGCCTCGATCATCGGGACCATCCTCGACCGCGGCTACGTCTTCAAGAAGGGCACCGCGCTCGTCCCCTCCTTCCTGAGCTTCGCCGTGGTCAACCTGCTGGAGAAGCACTTCGGCCGGCTCGTCGACTACGACTTCACCGCCTCCATGGAGGACGACCTCGACCGCATCGCGCGCGGCGAGGCCCAGGCCGTGCCGTGGCTCAAGCGCTTCTACTTCGGCGAAGGGGAGGGCGAGGGCGTCGGCCAGGGCGGCGCTGCCGACGCGGGCAACGGCGACGGCGACCACCTCGGCGGCCTCAAGGAACTGGTCAGCGACCTCGGGGCGATCGACGCCCGGGGGATCTCCTCCTTCCCCGTCGGCGACGGGATCATGCTGCGCGTCGGGCGCTACGGCCCGTACGTGGAGCGCGGCGAGAAGGACTCCGAGGGCCACCAGCGGGCGGACGTTCCCGAGGACCTGGCGCCCGACGAGCTGAGCGTCGCGTACGCGGAGGAGCTGCTCGCGAAGCCGAGCGGCGACTTCGAGCTGGGCACGGACCCGGAGACCGGGCGCCAGATCATCGCCAAGGACGGCCGGTACGGCCCGTACGTGACCGAGGTGCTGCCCGAGGGCACCCCGAAGACCGGCAAGAACGCGGTCAAGCCGCGCACCGCCTCGCTCTTCAAGTCCATGTCCCTCGACACGGTGACCCTCCAGGACGCGCTCAAGCTGATGTCGCTGCCGCGCGTCGTCGGCAAGGACGCCGAGGGCGTGGAGGTCACCGCGCAGAACGGCCGCTACGGCCCGTATCTGAAGAAGGGCACGGACTCGCGCTCCCTGGAGCGTGAGGAGCAGCTCTTCACCATCACCATCGAAGAGGCGCTCGCGATCTACGCCCAGCCCAAGCAGCGCGGGCGGGCCGCCGCCAAGCCGCCGCTCAAGGAGCTGGGCACCGACCCGGTCAGCGAGAAGCCGGTGGTGGTCAAGGACGGCCGCTTCGGCGCGTACGTGACGGACGGCGAGACGAACGCGACGCTGCGCCGCGACGACGACGTCGAGACGATCACGCCCGAGCGCGGGTACGAGCTGCTGGCGGAGAAGCGCGCCAAGGGCCCGGCCAAGAAGACCGCGAAGAAGACCGTCAAGAAGGCGGCGAAGAAGGCCCCGGCCAAGAAGGCGACGGCCGCGAAGAAGGCCGCTCCGGCGAAGAAGACGGCCGCGAAGAAGACGACGGCCGCCAAGAAGACGACAACGGCGGCGAAGAAGACGGCGGCCAAGAAGGCCCCTGCCGAGAAGGCCGCGGTCAAGGCGGCGGCCGGGGAGGACTGAGGTCCGCCCGGTTCTCCGGCTTCTTCCGGTTCTTCCGGGGAGGGCTGGGGTCCGCTCGGTTCTCCGGCTTCTGCTGGGGAGGGCTGGGGTCCGCCCGGTTTTCCGGCCCCTGCCGGGGTGCACGCACGATGGCCCGTTCCTGTCGCTGGGCGGCGGGGACGGGCCGCGGCGTTGCCGGGGTTTCCGGCTGCCCCACGGGCTCGGGGAGGCGGTCGGGACGGGCGGGTGTTTCCGCCTGATGGCCGCCAAAATGGCCGGTTCACCTATCCCGGTCATTTGTTCGGGTGAGCCGTGTAGATCCGCGCGCTGCGGATAGGCTGGCAGGATGACGCGTGCCGAGCAGCCAACGGTCGTGACCCCCACATCCGGCGCCCTAGCAGCGGACTCCCGCGAGCGGGCCGTGCGGGCACTGCTGCGCATCCCCCCGCTGAAGCGGTTGTGGAGCGCCCAGTTCGTCGGTGGTGTCGGGGACTCACTCGCCCTTCTTGTCCTAGTTCTCCTGTCGCTCCAGGCGGCCGTCACCAACGGCTCCCTGGGAGGCGGCTACCGGGGTGCGGCCTTCGCGGTCGCCGCCGTCTTCGGCGCGCGGCTGCTCGCGACGCTGCTCTTCGGCGCGGTCCTGCTCGGGCCGCTCTCCGCGCTGATCTCCCCGAGCGGCCCGCTCGACCGCCGCTGGACCATGATCGGCGCGGACGGCGTCCGGCTCGCGCTGCTGATCGTTGCGCCGCTGTGGGCCGATCTGACCCCTGACAGCGCGTTCGCCTGGCTGCTGGTCACGGCCTTCCTGGCCGGGGTGGCCGAGCGCTTCTGGACCGTCGCCAAGGACGGCGCGGCCCCCGCGTTGCTGCCCGCGCCGCCCCCGGAGGGCGCGGCGGTGCGCCCGCTGCCGGACCATTACGACGCGCTGCGGCGGCTCTCGCTGCGTACGACCTTCGTCTCGCTGCCCGTGGCCGCGGCGGCGCTCGCCGTCGTCTCGCTCATCGGGAAGCTGATCGGTACGGGAGTCGACTGGTTCGACACCCATCAGGCGGCCCTCGGGGCGTACGTGGCCGCCGGGCTCTTCGCGGCCTCCGTCTCGATCCTCTACCTCCTGCACCTGCCCGGCGTGCAGACCCCCCGCGCGCGCTCCCCGCTTGAGGGGTTGCGCCGCCCCAAGACCCCTGAGGGCCCCGACCGCGGCCGCACGGGCGCGATCCCGGTGCTGGTGCTGGCGTGCGCGGCCGTCGCGGGCGCGATCGCCGCGGCCGTCGCCGTCGCCGCGCTCCAGGCCATCGACCTCGGCGGCGGCCCGGTCGCCTACGGGCTGCTCGTCCTCGCCCTGTCCGGCGGCCCCGTCATCGGCATCCGCAGCGCCACGAAGATCCTGCCGGGCTTCTCCCGCCGCCGGCTGCTGGCGCTCGCCCTCGCGCTGACCGGCCTCGCGATGCTGGTGGCGGGTCTGGTGCCGGACACGACGACGGTCCTGCTGCTGATCCTGCTGGCGGGCATCGCGTCCGGCGTCGCCGCCGGGACCGGCCACTCCCTCCTCGACCAGGAGGCGGAGGAGGCGCGGCGGGCCCGTACGACCGAGCATCTGCACGCCGTGGTCCGGCTGGCCATGGCGCTCAGCGCCGTCGTCGCCCCGGTGCTGGCCGCCGCCATCGGGCCGCACCGGCTCATAAGCGGCAGCTTCGTCTTCGCGCACGGCGGCGCCGCGTTCACGCTGATGCTGGTGGGCGCGCTGCTGCTGCCCGTCGCGGCGCTCGTGCTCGGCAAGACCGACGACCGGCACGGCGTACGGTTCCGGCGCGACCTGCTCGACGTGGTGCGCGGCGGCGACCCGGCGCAGGCCCCGTCCGGCACGGGCTTCTTCCTCGCCTTCGAAGGCGGCGACGGCGCGGGCAAGTCCACGCAGGTGGAGGCGCTCGCCGAGTGGATCCGCGGCAAGGGCCACGAGGTGGTCGTCACGCGTGAGCCCGGCGCGACCGCGATGGGCAAGCGGCTGCGCTCGATCCTCCTCGACGTCTCCTCCGCCGGGATCTCGGACCGCGCCGAGGCCCTCCTGTACGCGGCGGACCGTGCCGAACACGTCGACAGCCTCGTCCGCCCCGCCCTGGAGCGCGGCGCCGTCGTCATCACGGACCGCTATATCGACTCCTCCGTCGCCTACCAGGGCGCCGGCCGCGACCTTTCACCGACCGAGATCGCCCGCATCTCGCGCTGGGCGACCGACGGCCTCGTGCCGCATCTGACGGTGCTGCTGGACGTGTCGCCGGAGACGGCGCGCGAGCGGTTCACGGAGGCGCCGGACCGGCTGGAGTCGGAGCCCGCCGAGTTCCACCAGCGGGTACGGTCCGGCTTCCTCACCCTGGCCGCCGCTGACCCCACCCGCTACCTCGTCGTCGACGCCGGACAGGAACCGGAGGCCGTCACCACGGTCGTACGGCACCGGCTCGACCATCTCCTCCCGCTCTCCGAGGCCGAGATCAAGGCTCAGGAAGAGGCCCGCAAGGCCGCGGAGGAGGAGGCCCGCCGCAAGGCGGAGGAAGAGGCGGCCCGCAAGGCCGAGGAGGAGCGGCTGGAGCGCGAGCGCCAGGAGCAGCTCGCCAAGCTCCGGGCCGAGGAGGAAGAGCGCAAGCGCCGCGAGCTCGAAGAGGCCCGCCGCCTCGAGGCCGAGCGCAAGGCCGAGGAGGCCCGTAAGGCGGAGGAGGAAGCCGCCCGCAAGGCCGAGGAGGAGCGCAAGCGCCGCGAGGCGGAGGAGCGCGCCCACGCCGCCGAGCAGGAGCGGCTGCGCAAGCAGCATGAGGAGGAGACGCGGCTGCGCGCCGAGGCCGAGGCGCGGCGGCTGGAGAAGCAGCGCAGGGCCGAGGAGGCGTTGCTCCGGGCGGAGCAGGCGCGGGTGGCGGCCGCGGAGGCGGCGGCTCGGAAGGTGCCGGAGGCTTCGGCTGGGGCGGCTGGGGCGGCTGGGGCGGCTGGGGCGGCTGGAGCGGAGGGCTCGGCTGGTTCGGGTGCTCCGGCGACGGATGCTCCGACCGTTGAGACGCCGGCTGTGCGGGTGACGTGGGGGGCGAAGGCTGACGCGGGCTCGGGGACGGGTTCGGGGGCTGTCTCGGGTTCGGGTTCGGGGGGCGACTCGGGTTCGCGGTCGGGCTCGGGTTCGGGCGCGCGGTCGGGTTCGGGCTCGGATTCGGAGAAGACGCAGACGGTGGAGACGCCGCGGGTGGACCCTCGGACGGGTTCCCGTATGGACGCGGGTACGGACGCCCGTACGGACTCCCGTGGCGAAGCGCGGCCGATGGACGAGACGGCGGTGCTGCCGGCTGTACAGCCGGAGGAGGGCGGTACGCCGTCCGGCTCCGGGGCGTCGGCCGGCTCCGGCCCGTCGGACTCGGAGGAGACCGCCGTGCTGCCGCAGCCGCCGCAGGGCGCGATGGACGAGACCGCGGTGCTCCCGCCGGTCCGTCCGGAGCGGTCGTCGGACCCTGCCGACCGGGTGCCGCCGTGGCTCTTCCGGCCGGAGGACGAGGGGGCGCGCCCCGCCTCCCCGGAGTCGGAGAGCGAGCGTACGCGGGAGCTCCCGCAGGTGGACCCGGCCCAGCTGGCGCAGCAGCAGGGGCAGGGGCAGCACGGGCAGCAGAGGCAGCGGGGCGGTCATGGCCGTCCGGGACAGGACCAGGGCCAGGGGCAGGGTGCCCGGCCGTCCCAGTCCTCATGGGGAGCCCAGCCGCCTCAGGATGAGAGCGGCGGCGGCCGGAAGCGGCGCCGCCCGGAGTGGGCGGAGGAGACTCCGCTCGACGACCTGCCCACGCTCGCGGACGAACTCCTCGGCAGGCAGGACGAAGACCGGCGCAGGGGCCGTTGAGCCGCTGAACTGGATGTGTAAGGGGCGGAGTCCATGGCGCTCCGCCCCTTACTTGCGCCCCTTACCCGGGCCGGGTGCCGACCGTCGCAGGCCGTGACGCCGGACCCGTTCGGGCCGGAACATCGGGCCCATCGCGGGCCGGGCTGTCGGACCCATGACCCACAATGGGTAGCCGCAGGGCAAACAGCGCGGAGGGCAGCATGGCGGTGTGGGACGACCTGGTCGGCCAGGACCAAGTGACGGCGCAGCTCGTCGACGCCGCCGGCGACGCGGACCGGTTCGTCACCGCCGCGGCGGAGGGCTCCGCGGAAGAGATCACCGCGTCCAAAATGACCCACGCCTGGCTCTTCACCGGCCCGCCGGGCTCCGGGCGCTCCACCGCAGCCCGCGCCTTCGCCGCCGCCCTCCAGTGCGTCAGCCCCGACCGGGCGCTGGGCGGAGCGCCGGGCTGCGGCTTCTGCGACGGCTGCCACACCTCGACCGTGGGCACCCACGCCGATGTCGAGATCGTCCGTACGGACCTCCTGTCCATCGGCGTCAAGGAGACCCGCGACCTGGTGCGCCGCGCCCAGTTGTCGCCCGCCGGCGGCCGTTGGCAGGTGATCGTCCTGGAGGACGCGGACCGGCTGACCGAGGGCGCCGGCAATGTGCTCCTGAAGGCCATCGAGGAACCCGCGCCCCGCACCGTATGGCTGCTGTGCGCGCCCTCCCTGGAGGACGTGCTGCCCACCATCCGCTCCCGCTGCCGCCTTCTCACGCTCCGTACGCCGCCGGTCGACGCCGTGGCCGACGTCCTGGTGCGGCGCGACGGCATCGAGCCCGAACTGGCCGCCCAGTCGGCCCGCGCCACCCAGGGCCACATCGGCCGCGCCCGCCGCCTGGCCACGGACGAGCGGGCCCGCGCCCGCCGCGCGGCCGTGCTCAAGCTGCCGATGCGCGTGGACGACGTCGGCGGCTGCCTCAAGGCCGCGCAGGAGCTGCTGGACGCGGCGGGTGAGGACGCCAAGCAGGTGGCCGAGGACGTCGACGCGAAGGAGACGGAGGAGCTGCGCGCGGCCCTCGGCGCGGCCGCGGGCACCGGCGGCCGCCTCCCGCGCGGCACGGCGGGCGCCATGAAGGAGCTCCAGGACCGCCAGAAGCGCCGGTCCACCCGTACCCAGCGCGACAGCCTCGACCTCGCGCTGATCGACCTGATGAGCTTCTACCGCGACGTGCTGGCGCTGCAGCTCGGTTCGCGGGTGGCCCTGGCCAATACGGACGTACGGGCCGCGGTCGAGCGCATAGCGTCGGGGACGAAGCCGGAGCAGACGCTGCGCCGCATCGAGTCGGTGATCGCGTGCCGCCGGGCCCTGGACCGTAACGTGGCGCCGCTCCTGGCGGTGGAGTCCATGACGATGTCCCTGAGAGCCGGCTGAACGCCTCCCCTTCCCTCCCCGCTCTGCGTCTCACCGGACCTCACTCGTACGAGCCGTAATGGCCCGCGGAACGGAGGCTCGCCGCACTTCGCCGGATACGCTCCGAATGCGAACGATCACCAAGAGCGTTCGAATCGACTACGGCAAGGGCAAGGGATCAGCCGATGACCAGCAGCCGCCTGCTCCGCACCTCCGGTACCGCCGCGGCGGCCGCCGTCCTCCTCCTGATCTCCGGCTGCGCGGCGGACGGTTCCGCGTCCCTGGACAGCAAGGGCGTCGGCTTCGCGCGCGAGGAACCAACGCCGCTCCGACCGCTGTCGGCGAGCCCGCCGACCGC
This sequence comes from Streptomyces sp. NPDC050617, assembly GCF_040654795.1. Classification (NCBI taxonomy): domain Bacteria; kingdom Bacillati; phylum Actinomycetota; class Actinomycetes; order Kitasatosporales; family Streptomycetaceae; genus Streptomyces; species Streptomyces sp. NPDC050617. The sequence continues at coordinate 154,391 of NZ_JBFAIS010000010.1, forward strand.
CCTGAAGCCGTACTACGGGCAGGAGCTGACCTGGCACGCGTGCCGGGCGCGCGGGTTCGAGTGCGCCACGATGAAGGTCCCGCTCGACTACGCCCGGCCGAAGGCCGGCGGCGATGTGAAGCTCGCCGTGGCCCGTAAAAAGGCGACAGGCCGGGCGAAGCCGCTCGGCTCGCTGCTGGTCAATCCGGGCGGCCCCGGCGGCTCGGCCATCGGCTACCTCCAGCAGTACGCGGGGATCGGCTACCCGGCGTCCGTCCGGGCCCGGTACGACATGGTCGCCGTGGACCCGCGCGGGGTGGGGGCCAGCGAGCCCGTCACCTGCCTGTCCGGCCGGCAGATGGACGAGTTCACGGCCACCGACCAGACCCCGGACGACGGGACGGAAACGGCGCGCCTGGTGGCGGCGTACAAGAAGTTCGGCCGCGGCTGCGAGACCCGCTCCGGCCGCATCCTGGGCCACGTCTCCACCATCGAGGCCGCCCGCGACATGGACGTGCTACGGGCCGCGCTCGGCGACGGGAAGCTCAACTACGTCGGCGCCTCGTACGGCACCCTCCTCGGCGCCACCTACGCCGGCCTGTACCCGAGCCGCGTCGGCCGCGTGGTCCTCGACGGGGCGATGGACCCGTCGCTGGACGCGGAGCGCATGAACCGCGAGCAGACGGGGGGCTTCGAGACCGCGTTCACCTCGTTCGCCAAGGACTGCGTCAAGCGCAAGGGCTGCCCCCTCGGCACGAAGAACCCGGCGGACGCGGGCCGCCGCCTGAAGGCGCTCTTCAACCGCATCGACAAGCACCCGCTCCGTACGTCCGGCCCCCGCCGTCTCACCGAGAGCCTGGCGACGACCGGTGTGATCTCCGTGATGTACGACCAGAGCGGCTGGCCCCAGCTCCGAGCGGCCCTGAAATCCGCGGGCAAGGGCGACGGCAGCGCCCTGCTGGCCCTTTCGGACCACTACTACGAACGGAACAGCAAGGGCGGCTACGCCAACCTCATGTTCGCCAACCCCGCCGTCAACTGCCTGGACCTCCCCACCGCCTTCCGCGGGCCCGACGACGTCCGCGAGGCGGTCCCCGCCTTCGAGAAGGCGTCTCCGGTCTTCGGCCGGGGCCTGGCCTGGTCCGCCCTGAACTGCGCCTACTGGCCCCGCCAGGCCACCGGCCGCCCGCACCGCGTCGAAGCCAGGGGCGCGGCCCCCATCGTCGTGGTCGGCACCACCCGCGACCCTGCCACCCCCTACCGCTGGGCCCGCGGCCTGGCCGCCCAGCTCACCTCCGGCCGCCTCCTCACCTACAACGGCGACGGCCACACCGCCTACGGCCGCGGCAGCGCCTGCATCGACACCGCCATCAACACCTACCTCCTCAAAGCCACACCCCCCACCACCCACAAGACCTGCACCTGACCCCCGCCCCGGCCCACGTACAAAGCACCCCTCGGACCTGTGTAGACTTGGCGACGCCGCAAACGCCCTCACGGCAACGCGGCGCGCCGCCTTAGCTCAGTTGGCCAGAGCAACGCACTCGTAATGCGTAGGTCTCGGGTTCGAATCCCGAAGGCGGCTCGGATTACCCCAGGACTCACTCGCCGTGACCTGGGGTTTTCTGCTGTTCGGGCGTGACGGGTCACGCGGCCGGGGTGACGGGACTTTCCCTGCGTGAGTGGACCGCTCGGAACCTACTTCTTGGGCTTCTGCTGCTTGGCCTAATTGGGCTTCTCCTCCTTCGCGGCTTTGCGTGCTGCCCTCTCGGTCTTGACGATCTACCCCCCGTTGGTGCGCTTCCTTCGGGTTCGGGCCAGCCAGGCCCGGCGGGCGAGGGCGCCGATGACCAGGGAGGCGAGGACGGCGCCCCAGTCGATGACGTGGGGGAGGCCGGGGAAGAAGGCGAAGAACGTGAGTGAGGCGGCGGCGCCAATGGCGAAGGCGATGATGCCGGCGCGGCGAGGCTTCGCTGCTTGGTCCTGGGATGGGGGCTCGGGGGTCATGTGCGGCTCACTTGGTGATGTGGTGGCACTGGCTGACGCGCCGCACGCCGTTGATGACGAGGCGGGCGCATGCCTTGCCGTAGCGGGGGAGTTTCTGCGGGGCGTTGTTCCGCATCGGGTCGATCTTGCACTCGGTGTGGGTCCTGCCCCTGGAGGTGCGGTACGTCCTGTTGTTGGTGTCCGCATAGGTGAAGTCGATGCGCCAGTTGCAGAAGCCGCTGTTCAGAGCGCCGACGAAGCCGCAGTCGACGCCGGCGTTCTGGTAGGTGATCCTCTTGCCGCCGCCGCGGATGATGTGGGTGAACGCGCAACCTGTCGGGATCTTCATGGTGACGCCGCCGACTTGGTAGTTGAACGTGGCGACAGGAGTGGAGCCGATGGCGGTGGCGTGTGCCGCTGATGGAGGTAAGACGGCGAGTGTCGCCGTCGCAGCAAGAGTCGCGATGGTTCGGGATGTGAAGCGCGTGGCCATGAGCGGCTCCCTTTTCGGCGGGGTGTGTGTCGAGACCGGGAACTCCAGGCGTCGGCTCAAGGTTCTGCGTCGAAGAGCAGACCACCACGATGAGTGATCAGCAGATTGTTGGGCTGACCAGTCGCGATCATCTGCTCCGGCATACCCGAAAAGGGTGGTAGGGCCAGATGGTCCGCAGCGCCAAAGGGTGTCTGGTCGCCTCTTCGCTCGCCAACGGCACCTTTCGCTGGACGGCGGACCTGGACGGCGGACCTGGACGGCGGACCTGGATGGCGGACCTGGTTGGCGAAGTTAACGGCCTGGCAGTGGATGGCGACGTCGTTTGGGCGCTGCCCCGCAAGAGGCTCGTACGCATGCGCCGCACTGGTCTGTTCGTCGCTGCGGATCGGGAACGCCTTCATCGAAACCCTCCCAGGCCGCCTCGGCGAGTGTCGGGGCGAGGCCGGCCAAGAGACTGACGGCCTTGGCCGTTCAGCGGGAAAGCGGACGGGATGAGTCGGACCGCTGCCCAGTCGCAGGCCAATTGGGGCTGATTGGTTGTTGTGGGGGTGTCGGTGGGGTGGGGTAGAACGGGGGAGTTGGGGTGGGGTGGGGGTGGGGTTGGGAGGTTTTGGTGAGGTTTGTGGGGCGGGGGGTGGAGGTGGGGCGGCTTTTGGGGGTTTTGGAGGGGCTCTCGGGGGGTGCTGCTGTTGTTGATGTTGCTGGTGACGCCGGGATTGGTAAGAGTCGGCTGCTCGCCGAGTTCGGGGCGTTGGCTCGGGCCCGGGGGATGGCCGTGCTGCGGGGGCGCGCCGTTGAAGGGGAGCGGGGGCTTCCCTCCCCGGCCTTTCAGGTGTTCCTCGATGCTTTTGCCGACCTTGAGACTGTTGATGTGGTCGGGGTTCGCTCTTTTCGCGCTCTGCTGCGGACCGTTTCCCGTGGCGGGCTCGTGCTGCTCCTCGACGATCTGCACCGGGCCGACCCCGCCTCCCTCGAACTCCTCGACCACCTCGTACGGCACCCCCTCCCCGCCCCCCTCCTCCTCGTCATCTCCCGCCGCCCCCGGCAGTCCCCTCCCGCGCTCTCCTCCGCCCTCGCCCGCGGTGTCGACACCGGTGTCGTCACGCGGATCCCCCTGGGGCCGCTGGGGATCGACGACTGCGTCGACGCGGTGGCCCCAGGGGTCTCGGCTGAGCTGGTCCGGGAGAATTTCGAGCTCAGTCGCGGTAACCCCTTTTATTTTCTGGGGCTTCTTCCGGAGCGGTCGGGGGCCGGTGTCGCTCAGGCGCTGCTGCTCGATGAGCTCTCGCCCCTCTCCGCCCTTGAGCGTCGCCTCGTCGAAGCCGTCGCCGTGCTCGGCGAGCACGCCACCACCGATCTGCTCGGAGCCGTCACCGAAGTCGACGACACAGCGCTCGTGGAAGCGCTGCGCGAGGTCGTAAGGCGTGATCTCGTACGCACCGATCCCGGCGGGCATCGGCTGGAGTTGCGGCATCCGCTGATGCGCGGGCTGGTGTGCGACAGCGTCGATCCCTGGCGGCGACGGCGGCTGCACCGGCGGGCCGCCGCCGAGCTGGCCCTCGCCGGGGCCTCGGTCGTCGACCAGGCCCACCACGTGGAGCGGTCGCTCACCCGGTGGGACGCCGCGGGCGCCGCCGTGTTGATCGAGGCCGCCGAGCGGTCGGCCGTGGGTGCGCCCGCCCTTGCCGCGCGGTGGCTTGACGTCGTACTGGGTGTCCTGCCCTACGCGCCCGAGCACCTCGACACCCGCCGCGAGCTCATGCTCGCCCGCGCCCGCGCGCTCGGCACCACCGGCGCCGTGAAGGAGAGCCGGGATCTGCTGCATCGACTGATCGGGTCGCGGGGGTCCGACGGTCAGGACCCGCTGCGGGCCGCCGCCCTCGTCGAGTGCGCCTTTATAGAGCGTCACCTTGGGCGTTACCCGGAGGCCGGCGCCCTGCTGCACGGTGAAATGGAGCGGTGCGCCTTGGCGCCGCCCGGTGAGCGGAGCGTCGCGCTCGTCGTCGAGTGGGGCAACCACGCCCTGTTCTCCACCCGCTTTCCCGAGGCGCGGGCGGAGCTTGCCCATGCCCTTCTCCGCGCCCGGGAACGGAGTGACGAGCTTGGCGCCGCGGAGGTCCTGACCCTTTCCGCCATCGGCGAGGCGTACGAAGGGAACACCGCGGTCGCCCGCCGGCACGTCGCGGCGGCGACCGCGCTCATCGACGTGCTGACCGACGGCGATCTCGTCGGCCAGTGCGAGTCGCTGGTCAGGCTGGCCTGGAGCGAGGTGTTCCTCGACGAGTACGCCGACGCCGAGCGGCACACCCGGCGCGGCGCCGACGTCGCCCGGCGGACCGGCCGGCCCTTCGCGCTCTCGCAGCATCTGCTGTGCGCCGCGTACGCCCACGTCATGACGGGCCGGGTCACCACGGCCCTGGAGCTGGCCGACGAGTCCGAGGCCGTCGCCCGTACCCTCGGCGGCCGCGAACTCCTCGGCTTCACCCGCGCCATCAGATCCATGATCCTCATGCACGCCCGGCCGCCCGGCGACCCGGACGTACTCGCCGCCGCCGAGGAAGGCGTGGCCACCATCGGCGCCGTGGACGGCTGGTGGGCGACGCTCGCCCGGTGCATGTCCGCCTACGCCGTGCTCGGCGCCGGCGACCCCCATCGCGTACGGGACGTACTCCTGCGCGCCGGCGGCGGCCGGGACCTCCCGCGGCTCCAGCCCTCCGTACGGCCCAACTTCCTGGAACTGCTCGTCACCGCCGCCCTCGCCACCAGGGATCTCGCGGATGCCGAGTACTGGGCCCGGCGCGCCGTCGAAGAGGCCGGGCAGCTTGAGCTGCCCACCCAGCGCGGCGCCGCCCTGCGCTGCCTCGGACTGCTCGACGCCGCCCGCGGCGAACCGGCCGCGGCCGCCCGCGCGTTCAGCGAGGCCGCGCGGGAGAGCGCCCGTTCCGGAGCCACGCTGCGCGAAGCCCACAGCCTCCTCCTCGGCGCCCCCCATCTGAAGGCCGCCGGGGACGGGCCCGGCGCCGCCGCCATGTGGCGCCGCGGGCGTCGGCTCGCCGACGAGGGCGCCGCCCGTCTTCTTGTCGGCCTGGCCGATCGCATACGTCCGGGGGTGCTGGGGTCTGGGGGTGCCATGGCGGTCGGGGGCGGCGGGATCGGCGGGGCCGGCGATGTGTTCAGCTCGCTCACCCCTCGTGAGCGCGAGATCTCCGAGCTCGTCGCCGAAGGGCTCACCAACCAGGCCGTCGCCGACCGGCTCTGCCTCAGTACGCGTACGGTCGAGAGCCACGTCGCCCGCGTGTACCGCAAGACGGGCGTACCCTCGCGCGCCGCCCTGGCCGCACTCGTGGCGCGCCTCGCCGGTGACCGCCCTTCAGCAACAGCCTGAAGGGATTCGAGGGGGGCTTCTCCTCTCGCTCGTCACTTCTCCCTCGGGTACGTCGCGATCACCTTGCCGTCTCTGTCCGCCTTGAGATACCCCGAGCCGTACGCGTCCGACAGGTACACGCTCATGCTGGGGCTGTTGCCGAAGACCGTCGACGCCGGGGTCACGACGAGGTACCGGCTGGTGGGCCGGTCGACCCCGAGCTCCCGCTGCGCCCTGCGCAGCAGCTCCGGCAAGGCCTTCCAGTCGAAGGACGACAGGTCCGCCGGTACGTCGCCGTTCGTGATCGTGCCGCCCGCGCCCTCGCGTACGGCCACGTCCCCGCCCCGGTAGCCGAACCGGTCGTACCGCTTCTCGCTGCCCTTGACCAGCGCCTCGGCGCTCACATGCTCCGGGTACACGATCAACCGGGTGACCTTCGTCCCGCCCATCACCGGCTTCAGCTTCCGGATCGCCGTGCGGATACCGTCCGGCGTCAGCAGGTCGGGCCCCTCGGCCGGTTCATCTGTCTGATTCTTCGGCATCGAGGGCTGGTCGGCCTGGGGGGCCGCGGCGTTCGCCCCCGGCGTCCCGGCCTTTCCGGCTGCTGTGGCTGTTCCGGCTGTTTCGGTCGATTCGCCATTCGATTCGCCATTCGACCAGTGCAGAACTCCCCACAGCAGAATGCCGGTCAGGGTCGCGCCCGCTACGGCCACGGCCGCCATATTCGTACGGGCCCGGCGCACCTGACGCCGCGCGTCGCCCGGCGGGAGGGCGTTCGACGGCGGACGAGGGGTATCGGACGGTGAAGGAGCGTTCGGCGGTGAAGGAGTGGGCGGCGTCAGGTGGTACGACGTCGTCTGCCCGCTGGCGGTGTCCTCCGCACCGCTCGCTGCCGCCAGCATGGCGTCCAGCGCCTCCGCGTCCGGCCGCGCCTCCGGGTCGCGTACCAGTACGGACACCAGCGCGTCCGTGAGCGCTCCGGCCCTGCGGGGCGGCGGCACCTCGGCGTCCAGCACGGCGGCCAGGGTCGCGAGGGTGCTCTCCCTGCGCAGCGGGTGGTGGTCCTCCACGGCCACGTACAGCATCAGGGCCAGCGACCACAGGTCGCCGGCGGGGCCGCAGGGGCGGCCCCGTACGCGTTCGGGGGCCATGTAGTCGGGCGAGCCGATGACGGAGCCGGTCGCGGTGAGGCTGGTGGACTCGCGGAGCGCGGCGATGCCGAAGTCCGTGAGCACCGGGCGGCCGTCCGGGCGCAGCAGGACGTTGGCGGGCTTCACGTCGCGGTGCTCGATGCCGCCCGCGTGGGCGGCGCGCAGCGCGGCCAGCACGTCGCGGCCGAGCCGCGCCGCGTCGGCGGGCGTCATCGGGCCCCGGTCGAGGCGGTCCTGGAGCGAGCCGCCGGTGACCAGTTCCATGACGAGCCACGGGTACGTGTCCTCGCCCGCGTCCACGATGTGGTGGATGGTCACCACATTGGGGTGGTCGATCCGCGCCAGCGCCCGCGCCTCGCGCAGTACGCGGGCCCGTAGCGTACGGGCGCCCTCCGGATCGTGGTCCGCGTACGCGGGGTCCGGCGGGCGCACCTCCTTCAGGGCCACATCGCGGTGCAGCGCCAGGTCGCGGGCGCGCCAGACCGTCCCCATGCCGCCGCCGCCGAGCCGGTCCACCAGCTCGAAGCGGCCGTCGATCACTCGTTTCACCGTGCCCCCCGCGCGGTCACCGGCCCGGCCGGTTCCGCTGGGTGTTCAGGATCAGCGCGTTGCACTCCTCGGCGAAGGACATCAGCGAGCCGTCCGGGTCGGGCACGCCCCGTACGGTCGCACGGGCTCGGCGGGCCCGGTCGGCGGCCTCCTCGAAACGACCAAGAGCGAACTCCAGGCGGCCCATGAGGAGTTCCCCCCTCGCGCAATCGGCCAGAGCCTTCTCCCCGCAGCGGCGGAACACCTCGACCGCCCGCCCCATATGGCCGAGCGCCTCCTCGAACGCGGCGACGTTGACGGCGTACTGCTCGGGCGAGTCGTACTCCTTGTCCGGCGCGCCGTCGGTGCGCTCCAGGCACACCCGGGCCATCTGCTCGTGCGTACGCCCGAGTTCGTGGCGCAGTTCGTCCACGCCCGAGGCCGAGGGGTCCGGGGCGGCCTCCGCGGCCCGTGCCCCCTCCTCGTTCTCGCGCAGGGCCTCCCGCATGACCGCATCGGCGTCCTCCTGCCCCTTGGACCTCAGCGTCTCCCACGCGCGGGCGCGCAGCGAGCGGATCGCGGCGCCGCTGTCGCCGAGCCCGCGCCACAGCTGCTCGGCACGCTCGAACGCCTGCGCCGCCTCCGCCGCCATGCCGGCCTGGCCGAGGGCTTCCGCGGCCTGGTGGCTCAGGATCGCGTGGTGGTGCTGGTCGTCCCAGCCCTTGGCGATGTCGGCGGCGAGGATGAACTGCTCGGCGGCGCGGCCCGGTTCGCCGCCCGTGTGCCCGTAGGAGTGCGCGAGCCAGACGTGCGCCTGGACCCGGTCGCTCTCGTCGTGGCCCTCGGCGAGGTCGGGGAGTACGGACTCCAGGATCGACGCGGCCTCGTGGTGGCGGCCGCTCGTGCAGTAGTGGCCGCCGAGGCGCAGCCGGGCGAGGGCCCCGAGGGTCGCGGTCTCGTCGGCGCGGTCGGCGAAGTGGGCGGCGTCCAGCAGGAGCGTCGCACACTCGGCGTCGGTTACGGGCTCCGTGCCGTCCGACGGCCCCTCTCCCTCTCGTCTCCCGCCCGCCACGGCTTCGAACAGCGCCATGCAGAGGCGCGCCCGGTCGCCCGGTTCGAGGAGCGCCACCCGTTCCGGGTCGTCCAGCACCGTACGTACGAGAGCCGCGGCCTTTCCGTGGTCCCCCTGGGCCAGGTGCGCCTGGGCGAGCTGGATCTCGGCCGTGGTCGCGAACCAGGGGCGGCCCGATGCGTGATGGCGGGCGACCGCCGTGCCGAGGAGCTCGACGGCGGCCGGCAGATCGCGCGGCGCGGTGAGCCGGCCGAGCAGCTCCGTGGCGTTGGCGACGCGGGAGAGGACGGCGGGGTCGTCCAGGTGCTGTTCGGCGAAGGCGATCAGGCGCTCCAGCCCGGTGCTCACGTCCGCTGCCTCGGCCGCCGGATCGGCCGCGGAGCCGACCAGCGCGGCCCGTATCCGGCAGCGGAACATGTGCACCGCCAGCGTCTCGGCGGCCGTCGCCCGGCCCGCGGCGTGCAGGGCGTCCACCTGTGCGCCCAGCTCGCCGAGGAGGGCGAGGGTGTCGTTGTCCACCGTGAGGTCCGGGGAGCTGAGGAGGGCGCGGGCCCGTGCGACGACGGCCCTTCCGGGGCGTCCGGCCTCATCGTGGAGGCCCGCCGCCTCCGCGAACAGGGCCTCCGCGGACGTCTCTTCGGCCTCGGACCTGCCCGCCGACCTGCCGATTTCCAGGCCCGTGGTGTCGAGCAGGTCGGCGCGGTCGGCGGTGCTCAGCACGTCGCCGGCGCGCGCCACGGCCGCCGCGGCCCGCTGCCAGGCGGCTCCGGCGGCCGGGTGCGCCGACTCGGTGAGCCGCCGGGCCTTCTCGACCAGTGCCGCGGGCGGTTCTTCCGCGGGCTCCCGCGCACCGCCGTCGAACGCCGCCGCGCCTTCACGAGTCCCCGCGCCCGAAGCTGTACTGACTCCCGTACCAACTCCCGTACCGGCTCCGGCTCCCGTGCCAACTCCCGTACCGGCTCCGGCTCCCGTGCCAACTCCCGTACCGGCTCCGACTCCCGTACCAACTCCCGTACTGACTCCCGCCCCGGCCCCCGTTCCCAAAGCAGCCGTTCGCACCCCCAGCACCAGCCCGTCCACCAGCGGTTCCGCCGCCATCCGGGCCTTGATCAGGTCGGATACGCGCGTACTGCCGTTACGGGCGTCGAACCGTGCCGCGTGCGCGAGGGCCCCCTCCCTCGTGTGGCTCAGCAGCGTCGCGGCCGTCCACTGGCTGCCGGGCGGGCCCGGTACGGGCCGGTCGCCGTGGCCGAGTTCGACCAGGCGGCGCATCAGGAGGGCGGCGCAGGCCAGCCAGTGCATGTGCGGCTCGACGTCGCCGCGCAGCTCCCAGCGCGGCGTCTGCTCCGCCAGGATCTCCAGGCCGCGCGGCTCGTTGCCGGTCAGCGCGCAGAACTCCACATGGGAGGCTACGGCGCTGCTGAGGCCGTCCTCCGAGCGCGCCAGGCGGTAGCCCCGCAGATGGTGGGAGCGGGCGTCGTCCAGGCGGCCGAGGCGCACCAGCGGCAGCAGGGAGTAGGCGAGGGTCCGGTGGGGTTCCGTCAGGCAGTCCTCTTCGCCGTCGGTCACCGGCCGCCATGCCTCGACGCCCGCCGCGTCGTCCCCGTTCTCCATCTCCCACAGACCCTGGGTGCGCAGCTCACAGGCGTGGCAGTCGGACATGTTGTCGCGGTCCGCGGCCAGCATGGCGGCCAGGGCGCGGTCGCCGCGCTCGCGGTCGCCCAGGTGCCGGGCGATGTCCAGGTCCCGGGAGTGTACGGGCCGTTCGGAGTGGCCGGCGATCCGGTAGCGGCGGCGCATCTCCGGGAGCCACTGCTCGATCGAGTCGAGCGGGATCTGCGGCTGGGCGAGGGCGTCGCCGGTGACCCACTTGAACATCCAGAACAGCTGGTGGGTGTCGTCCTCGTCGAAGTCCGCGGGGTTCTCGTCCCACATGCGCAGCAGCCGCGCGAACGGTACGAACATCTTGTCGCACTCGGCGCTCGTGCTGTACGCGATGGTCAGCTGGACCAGGGCCTCGACGAGCAGCGGCCGGTGTCCGGTGGCCTCCGCCTCGGCGGTGAGCTCCGCGGCCCGGGCGTTGCGCGCGGCGCCGAAGGGCTCGTCGTCGAGTTCGAAGATGTCGAAGCGGATGTCTTCGCGCGAGCGGGCGGCGGTCATCGGGTCTCTCCGGAGGTACGGGGCGGGGGCGGCGTCTGGTCGGGGGGCGCGGTGGGTGAGTCGGAGGAGTCGGAGGCGTCGGAAGAGTCGAAGGAGTCGTACGAGGCAGGCGTGGCGGGGCCGGTGGGACGTACCGCCCGGTCGAGCAGCCCGAGGAAGGCGCGGTTCAGCAGGGCCGATTCCGCGGGGCGCAGCGGGCGCGTGGAGGAGAGCAGCGCCTGCCCGTAGAGCGCTTCGACGGCCGTGGCGACGAGCTCGGGGTCGGGGGCCGCGGCCATGCGGTGCACCAGCGGGCTGAGGTGGTTGAGGACCAGCCGGGCGCGCGGCCGGCCGCCGCGCAGCGAGCCGAGGATGCCGGCCCACAGCCCGTCGGCGGCCTCCGCCTCCTCGGCCCTGGACTGCTCGTGGCGGGCCTCGCGGTCGTCCAGATGCAGGGCGGGAACGGTGACGGGCTGGAAGGCGCGGAGCACCACATCGCAGCCGAGCGGGTCGAGGGCGGCCCGCGCGGCGGCCAGGAAGGGGGCCAGCGCCAGCTCCGCGTCCGGAGCGACGGAGTCCAGATGCGCGGTGACGGTGTCCGGGTCGAGCTCGGCCACCGCCGTGCCGGGGCGGGCGGTGGGCAGCAGCTCGACGAGCTCGGTGTCGTACGTATAGCCGCCGTTGACGACGCCGATGCCCTGAGCGGCGGCGATGGCGGCGACCTGGTGGTACTCCTGCGTGCTCCGGGTGAAGTGGACCACCGGGTGGCGGCGGGCGAACTCCTCCAGGGACACCCGCCCCTCGGTGGTCTCGAAGGGCAGCCACGGCAGCATCAGCCGGAGCATCTCCGCGTCGTGCCGCGCCAGCGACTTCACGCCCAGGTGGTGTACGGACAGGAACTGCGCGAGGCGCTGCGGCTCGCCCGCCGCCAGCTCCGCGAGCCAGGCCCGTACGCGTTCGCCGAGGACCTCGCGCACCGCGCTCAGGGTGTCGTCCTCGTAGAGGTTCTCGCGGGAGGCGGTGGGGCGCAGGCTGTCGGAGTCCAGCACGCAGCGCACGAAGAACGCCCAGTCCGGCAGGAGCGCGTCCGCGCGGTCGGTCAGCAGCATGCCCTTGAGGTGCACGCGGTGGGCGCCGCGCTGCGCGGGGCTGACGGCCGAGGGCAGTACGTACGCCACGCCGCGCAGCCCGGCCAGCGGAACGTCCAGTTCGATGGCGTCGAGCGGGGTGAAGCCGAAGGTCTCGCGGCAGTGTTCGGCGAGCGCGGTCCGGCGGGCGGCGGGACCGGGGTGCGCGCGTTCCCACACGGCGGGGCGCTCGGAGACCGGCCGGTCCCCGACGCGTACGTCGTAGGGCAGCAACGCGCCGAAGTAGTGCGCGAGTTCGGCGACGCGAGCGGCGCTCAGCCAGTCCTCCGCGCCGGGGCGCGCGACGAGGCGGACGGTCGTGCCGGGCTCGGTACGGGCCTCCGGCGGCAGCGTCCGCACGGTGTACGAGCCGTCGTCGCGGGCGCGCCACTCGACGGGCGGCGCGCCGCGGTCGCGGGCGGAGCGGCTGACGACGCGGATCTCCTCGGCGACGACGAAGCAGGCGAGCAGCCCGATGCCGAACTGGCCGAGGAACTCGGCGCGGGCGCTCTCCAGGCCGTCCCGCTTGGAGCTGCGGCCGATGGTCGCCAGGAGGTTGTGCATCTCGGCCTCGGTGAGGCCGATGCCGCTGTCCTCTACGCGCAGGGTGCCGGCGTCGCCTCCGTCCCCCGGCAGGAGGCGGACGGCGGCGGGGGCGGCCGGGTCCACGGCGCGGCGCGCGGTGATGGCGTCCACGCCGTTCTGGAGCAGTTCGCGCAGGTAGACCTTGGGGCTGGAGTAGAGGTGGTGCGAGAGAAGGTCGACCAGTCCACGCAGGTCGACCTGGAACGTGTGGGACATGCGCTCGATGCTTTCGGGGCGGGGGCAGGAGGCGGGGGCAGGGCAGGACGGGTACGAAGGGGGGTGCGGAGGGCCACGGGGGTTACCAGGGCAGGCGGTTCCACGGGCTGTCGTCGCGGTTGAGCAGCTCGTCGGCGGCCCGCGAGAACTTCTCGCCGTCGTCGTTGATCCGCTCCTGGTCGTACCGCTTCCCCCGCAGCTGCCAGAAGGCGCGGCCGGTGAGGAACCCCTCGTTGAACTCCGCCCAGGACGCGTACGAGGGCCGGACCAGGTCCACGGCCTGGGCGATCATCGACCACGCCTCGGCGGGCTCGACGAAGCCCGCGTCCACGAAGATCCGGCTGACGTGCACCACGCGCGCGGTGTCCCAGGCGAGGATGGACCGCGGCAGCGGGCCGGACGGCTGCCCGTACGCCCAGATGTAGCCGTAGTACAAGGTGCAGTTGGTGTAGGAGCGCTGCACCGAGGAGGGGTCGAGGCCGTGGCGCTCGGCGAGCGCGGGCAGTTCGCCCGCGGCGCGGTCGTTCGCCGCCTTGAGTTCCGCGCGGCGGCGGCCCGGCGCGACGTCGAGGTAGCGGTCGAGGTACGGGAGGATCAGCCCGTACGAGCTCTGGTGGCCGCCGCCGAGGAGATAGCGGTACGTCTCGCGGGCCGTCTCGGTGTCGACCGTGTCCCACGCGCCCTTGGCCAGCTTGGCGGCGGTTCTGGCGTCGGCCTCCATGGTGAGCGCGTTGACCGGCAGGTGCCCCTCGATCGCGTACGCCGCTCCCAGGGCCAGCCCGCGGTCCTGCTCGCGGGTGAGTGCCGGTGCCCCGTCCAGGGTGTTGTACTTGAAAGAGAACATGTTCTTGAACGAGTCCAGCAGGCCCATGTGCGTTCCTAGATCGGGGTGGGGGGTGCGGGGGCAGCCGCCGACTCGTGCGGCTGCGCAGCGCCGCGTGTGCCGGAACGAGCCTCACAAAACCGGAGGTCGGGCACATCCGTAGAACTACGCAATCCGCTACGCAAGCTGTTGCGGGGTGGGATCGGGTCTGGCTGGAGGGGAGCTGGCTGGGGGAGGGCTCGCTGGGGAGCTGCCGCGTGGGGCGGTATTTGGGGTGGTCGGGTGCGGGTGTCGTCTCGGGCCTGTGATCCAGTGCGATGGGCAGTGGGATGCGGCGCGCTGTGCTGCGCCTTGGGGGCGGTTGGCGTTCGGGGGTGGTTTCCGCTCGTCGGGCGGGGCCTTGGGGTGCGGAAACTCTCTTCCGATGGTCAGCGTGCCTGATCTGCCTGGCCTGTGAAGTTGATTGGGTAACAGGGCGGGCTTACCGTCCGATTCTGCGTCCGATAAGGCGCTTTTGGCGGATGGAAACCCCGACCTACCTACGAGTAGCCCCTCGGGGCCTGCGGAGCGCAGCGGAGCCTCTCGCGACCCCGGTCTTGAACCGGGTCGCAGGCAGCAAACCGACGTCGGGTCGCCCCTCACTCCGCTCACGCCCGCCCATCGCCATCGGCACGCCCGCGCATATGCGGGTGAGAAACGGCACGGCGGTGACGCTGTTATGGAGGGCCTCTCGTCGGCGCGTCCAGACGAGGAGTCCGAGGTGGAGAGCGAGGCTGAAGTTCATGACGACGGCCGTGTATACGAAGACTGCTTGGTTGGAGGTGAAGGGCGGGTCGATCAGCATTTGGGCTCCCGCCGTCAGCCCTGCCATGAGCAGGCAGGCCGCGCCGAAGACGGTCTGGCCGGCGCTGGAGCGGCGGCGGTGGAGAGTGAAGATCTGTTGAATGGGGGTGAGCGTCATGACGGGGAAGCCCAGATACAAGCCCATGGGGTCGTCCATCACTTTGAGAAGGAACGTGACGCCGGGGGTGACGGCCACCAGGGCGATGCCTGTTCCCAGGTAGATGGCGGTGCGGCGTACACCGGGGTAGTCCTTCGGGCCGTATCGGACGAACAGCCAGACCATGACCAGTTCCGCGACGAGCCATACGGGTTCCAAATACTCTTGGATTCCCCAGGTCCTGAGGATTTTACTGCTGGCGCCGATCTCCCAGCTCAGACAGACGAGAATGCTGAACAGGGGGAGCGGGGCGAGTTTGGACCTGATGCCTGTGACGATGAGCGATGAGTACCAGCCGCAGGCCATCAACACGCTGACGGTCCATAAGAACATGGGTAACCACCTTCGGGTTTCGCGCGGCCTGTGCCGCGAGAGGCGACCGGGCTACGGCGTGCGGAGGTTCGTGTCCGGTGTGTCGGGGAGGTAGAGGGTGCGGTCCGGGGTGAGGTGGAGCGTTCCGGAGGTGAGGCCGTTCCACTGGTGGTCGGATCCGTGGTAGCGGCGTGCGAGGTGGTGCCAGTGGATGTCTCCCGCCAGGAGGTATCGCAGTTCCTCGACATAGGCCTTCAAGTCGGCGCGGCTGGGGTGGTCGGTGATGATCCGCGCGCCGAGGGCGACGAACTCTTCTTCGCTCTGGCAGAACATGCGGTAGAGGGTGTCGACGGCTTCCTGGAGAGCCAGACCGTGTTCGTGCATGAGAGCGGTGACGCCGTTCATCGGGTCGCCTGAGAGGACGTCACGGCGGAAGCCCATGATGTCGTTCTGGTAGATCAGGACTCGGGTCACGAGTTCGTGCAGACCCGACAGTGATTCGCCCGGGGCGTCCATGTCCCGGCTCAGATCGAGGCCGAGCCCCGTCTCGATCAGCAGGTAGACCCAGTCCATGCCCACGCTGATCATGTGCAGGTCCAGGTAGTCGTCGAAGCCGAGTGTGCGCCCTTGGGCGACGATGGCGATCTCTTCGGCGAACCCTTCGAGCATGGTGGTGATGTGGCCCCTGAGGCGCTCACGCTGTCGGCCGGACATTGGGTTCGTGGCCCGGACGAAGAGTTCGGCGAACACCTCGCCCATGAGGGAGGACGGGTGCTGCGGCTCTCCCCGCATGACCGCGTGTATCTCCTCGAACAGGCCGCTCAACTCGACCGTGCCGGTGGGGTGATCAGGGTTGTGAACGTCGTAGGCGGCGATGTCGTCCAGGATGAACATGTACTGGAGAACGTCGGCGAGGGTCTGTACCCAGGCGGTGTCGGCGTTGGGGTGGGTCATTCCCGCCCACAGACCGTTTCGCTCGGCCAGGCGCTGCTCGATGTCGTCGAAGGCGGGCCCGAGGCGGGTTCGTATCCACTCGTTGGACGCGGTTTCCACCGCTTCGGTGTCCCGGTGCTGCCGGAGAGCGACCAGCTTGGGCATGTGGGGGAGACGGAAGCGGCAGGTGCCGGAGCCATCGCGCAGCCGGGCGAGCGAGCCGGGCTCCAGGCCGGGATCGAGGCCGGGCAGCGGGTCAGGGTGTGTGGTCATGCTGTTGCTCCTTATCTGATCGGTCCGGCGTCGAGAGCGTGTTGCTGCGCGAGGTGAGCGGCATGCCGAGGCGGGGCGCCTGCTGCGGAAGGCGCCGCGGCATCGGCAACTCGTCTCCCTGTACCTGGGCCGGTGGAGTCACGGGGTGTTGAGCGGTGTTTCGTGGCAGCAGCCGAGGGGCGGCATGTCCTGATTGCTCGCTCGGCTCGGCACGGGTTACCTGCCGCGCGGCCTCACCGACGGCGTACGGCTTCTGCTGCCTGGACCGCCCGATCCGCTTTGGGGCACCAGTCCTGGGGGAGGCCGGGGCACCCGCTCGGCCGCCGGAGACGGTGCTGATGTCGCGGATCTGCTCGGCCTCTCCTTCGGTCAGGTCGGGTTTGCCCAGCAGGCGCTGGAGTTGGTGACGGTGGGAGGGAGCGGCGTCCTGGACAGTGAGGGCGATGAGGACGGTGTTCTTGCCCTCGCGCAGGTCGTCCAGGGTCGACTTTCCGATGGCGGCCGGGTCGCCGAACACGCCGAGGAGGTCGTCGCGGAGCTGGAAGGCTTCTCCAAGGGGGAGGGCGTAGGCGGTGAGGGTGTCCATGAGGCTCTGGTCGGCGCAGGCGAGGTGGAGGAGTTCGTCCGACCAGACGAGGGCGAGGTCCCCGATCAGGATCGCGGCCCTCTCGCCCAACCGTTCCGCCGCCAGGGCGGCGCGGCGCGTACTGGGGACAGCAGTGTGCCGGTCGTAGTGCGCTGCTTGGGAGCGGTGGACGGTGGGCCGGCCTCGCCCGGTGGCGGAGCGGTCCATTACATCGTCGTGGATCAGCGCGAACGCGTGGAACAACTCCGGGGAAGCGGCCAGATGGTGCACGGCGCGCAGGGGGCCGGTGGCGCCGGCGGCGTGCCAGCCGGTAATGGCGAGCAGGGGCCGGAATGCGTTTGCCGCCCGCGCGCACGAAATCCGTCAAGGGGGCCGACAGGTCGGGCAGCTGGTCCGTTTTCCGTGCCAATTTACGGGCGAGGAAGAGCGCCAGGACGTTCTCGACCTCGGCTATGAAGCGGTCGGGGTCCAGCGGGGGCTCGGGCGTGGCCACGGGAGCGGGGCGGGTCATGGCTCATACGTCCTCTGACGGTGGGGGTGTCGTCGTCGGTGGGAACGGCAGGCCACCGGCCTGGTGCAGGAAGTCGAAACCGCTCTGGCGGCCGGCCGGCAGCTTGTGGACATGGGCCTGGTGGCCGATGTCGAAGACGGGCGCGTCCCGCGGCGAGTCGAACAGAGCAGGAATGTTTGCTATGTCAGGCGCCATGGCGCCACCTCGTCACAGTTCGCCCAGGCACAGCACAAAACTGCCGGGTATTTGCCGTTGCTCTGTACCCATCGCGGTGTCAGAGCGCTTGCCGTGCAGCCTCAGCGGGACCGAATCTTCGGCGTTTCGAAATCCGGCTCGCCATTCAATGAGCGGCTACTTGCTTTCATGTACCTATAGTCGGCGCGAGCCAACGCCCACACACGTCCCCCAGGCGTTCAACGCGTGAACGTGTTGAACGCCTGCGCGCTTGTGAAAAACCTTCCGTCCTCCTGGATCGCTTACGCCGTCCCCAGGGCCGGCCCCCGGTCCTGCTCGCGGGTGAGCGCCGGTGCCCCGCCCCCGGCCGAACCGGCTACAGCTTGACGGCCTGACCGATCTCGCTCAGCTCGCTCAGCGAGAGCCGCACCCGTAGTCGAAGCCGCACCCGTAGTCGAAGCCGCGGGCGGTTTCGATGCCGCCACGGTCGATCTTCTTGCGCAGGCGTCGATGTGCAGGTCGCCGATGCGCAGGTCGCCGAAGTTCAGTCGCGTTCCGGTGGCCGGGCGGTCCGTTCAGGCGGCGGCCGAGCAGGCGGGGTGGTGGGTGGGGAAGTCGAAGTAGGTGTGCGGGTAGGGCTCATCGGCGAGGGTGAAGTGCCACCATTCGGTGGGCAGGTTACGGAAGCCGGCCCAGGTCATCGCATGGTGCAGCACCTGTCGGGCGGCGCGGGCGGCGGGAGCGATCCCGCGGCTGTCGGTGTGGGACAGCGGGTCGAAGAAGTCGAACGGGGTGCCCAGGTCCATCGGCGCGCCGTCGGGGCCGGTGAGGGTGACGTCGATGGTGCTGCCGCGGCTGTGCCCGGAGCGGCAGTGGATGTAGTCGGGCCCGAACAGTTCCTGCTTGGCCACTCGCGGGTAGTACGCGGCCTTCGTCGCCTGGTCCTTCAGGTCGGCGGCCCAGCGGCGCATATGGTCCACGGCGCGCTGCGGCCGGTAGGCGTCCAGCACGGTCAGTCCGTACCCGTTGCGCTTGAGCAGCGCGCCGGCCTGGCTCAGTGCCTGCGCGGCCGGCAGGGTGAGCAGGCAGCTGCCGTGCTCGTAGCCGTCCAGCGGCGTGCCCACGAAGTTGTTGCCGCTCGCGTAGCGCAGGTCCTGGCCGATGGCGGGGTCGAAAGCGGATAGAGCTACGAAACCGGGGTGGGGGGACGGGGACACGGGAGTTCTCCTCGCGGGACGGTGCGGTGCGCGTGGCCAGGGCATCGCGGGGTGGTGCGGTGCCGCGCGGGGCCAGGGCCTCGCAGGACGGTGCGGTACGGCGCGGGGCCAGGGCCTCCTCGTCGGGGCGGGGCCGGTCGGTGGATGTGCGATCGTCCTCCACCCTCGGGGGCGTGTGCGGCAGGCTGATCGCGCGCGTGTATCAGCCGCGGCGCAATGCGGTCATCGCCTTGCGCGCCGAGTGATACACGCGCGAGGTCCGGCCGCCGCCTGGGCCGTCCAGGCTGAACACTGTGAACGATCCATCCCTCTGCCCATTGCTGCAGGTGGACCTCGACGCGATCGCGGCCAATACCCGTCAGCTCAGCGCACTGACCACCGCGGGACTGCTGGCCGTGGTGAAGGCCGACGCCTTTGGGCACGGCGTTACGGAAGTGGCCCGTACCGCGCTGGACCACGGGGCCGCCTTCCTCGGCACCGCCACCCTCCAGGAGGCGCTTGCCGTGCGCGAACGTGGCATTGACGCCCCGCTTCTGTGCTGGCTCACCGGCCCTTTCACCGACTTCGGCCCGGCCCTGCGGGCACGCGTCGACGTGGCGGCGCCCACCGTGCAGCACCTCGACGCGGTCGCCGCCGCCGCGCGTGCCACGGGCCGTCGTGCCCGCGTCCACCTGCACGCGGACGTCGGGATGGCGCGCGACGGCGCACCGGCCGAACTGTGGGGCGTACTGTGCCGGCACGCCGCACGGCTGGAGCGGGTGGGCCTCATCAAGACCGCCGGCGTCATGGGCCACCTCGGCTGCGCCGACGACCCCGCCGACCCGCACACCGGCGATGGCCTCACCCGCTTCCGCCGAGCCGTCGCCCAGGCCCGTCGAGCCGGCCTGCGTCCCGCCTACCGGCATCTCGCCGCCACCGCGGCCCTGATGACCTCCCCCGACACCCACCAGAACCTGGTGCGGATCGGGGCCGGCCTGTACGGCATCGGCCCAGGCGGCACCGGTGTGCCGCTGCGGCCCGCGACGACGCTGACCGCGCCCGTCACCACCGTCCGCGACGTGCCCGCCCGCACCCCGGTCGGCTACCACCATGGCCACATCACCGACCGGCCCACCCGCCTGGCCCTGCTGCCCCTGGGTTACGGCGACGGGCTGCCCCGCGCGGCCCAGGGCCGCGCCCAGGTCCTGGTACAGGGCCGACTACGGCCGGTGGTGGGCGAGTTCTCGATGGACCAGATCGTCATCGACGTCGGTGACGCGGGCATCGAACCCGGCGAGAGCGTCACCCTGCTCGGACCCGGCCTGCGCGGCGAACCCACCCTCGGCGACTGGGCCGCCTGGGCCCACACCCTGCCGCACGAGATCTGCACCGCTCTCGGCCGAGCCGCCCGCATCGAGCGCCGCCACCTGCCCGCCCAAGCCCGCCCCGTGCACCAACTGGAGATCCCCGCATGAGCACCACCGCCACCACAGTCACCACCGCTGCCACCGCCGCACGTCCGCTCACCGTCGCCGTCATCGGCGGCGGCCAGAACTGCGAGCACGACGTCTCCCTGGCGACCGCCGCCGCCATCCGCGACGCCCTGCCCGCCCCCTACACCGCCCTGGCCCTGACTATCGGCCCCGACGGCGCCTGGCGCGGCCCCGACGACCAGCGCCTTCCCGGCGGCCTCACCGACGCACTCGCCCTGCTGGCCACCTGCGACCTCGTCTTCCCCGCCGTCCACGGCCCCCGAGGCGAAGACGGCACCCTCGCCGCCCTGTGCGACCTGGCCGACCTGCCCTACGTCGGATCCGGCGTCCGCGCCGGCGCCCTGGCCATGGACAAGGCGACCACCAAACTCATCGCGCAGAACCTGGGCATACCCGTGGCACGCTCCGCCCTGGCCACCGCGGCCACCCTGGCCACCCCGGCAGAGGCCACCGCGCCGCTGCCCCTGCCCGTGGTCGTCAAGCCCGCCGCCGCCGGCTCCAGCCACGGCGTCACCCGCGTCGACACCCCCGGCGACTACTCGGCCGCCCTCGCCGCCGCACTCGCCCTGGACAGCCGCGTCCTGGTCGAGGAACACATCGACGGACGCGAAATCGACATCGCCGTCCTGCGGCGCGCCGACCAGACCCTCCTCGTCAGCCCGCCCCTGGAAATCGCCACCGAGGGCCGCTTGTTCGACACCACCCTCAAGTACGACGGAACGGCCGCGTTCCGTATCCCGGCGCCCCTCAGCCGCGCCGAACACGACACGCTCACCCGTCACGCCACGCGCCTCTTCGACACCCTGGGCTGCGCCGGCACCGCACGCTTCGACTTCTTCCTCACGTCCAGCGGCTTCGTCCTCAACGAAGTGAACACCACGCCCGGCCTGACCACGCACTCCCAGGTCCCCAAGATGTTCGCCGCCGCCGGCCTCGACTACCCCCGTCTACTGACCGAACTCATCACCAGCGCCCTTGCCACCCACGCCACGCCCTGACGACCCCGCCCCGATGACCCCGCCCCGCCCATCGTTGCTTCCACGGTTGGCCTCGGAGCACCGCCAGGGGGAGGGAGGGGAGGGGGTGGCCTGGGGTCGGTTCGCCGGGTGTGGGTGGGTTTGTGGTTGGGGTCAGGGAGGCTCGCTGCGCTTTGCGGCTGGCTGCTGCCGCGAGGTGGTTGCGGTGGGGTCGTTGGGTGGGGGCGCGGGGGTGGCGCGGGCCTGTGATCTAGGGGATCAGCGGAGGTGGGGCGGGGGTTGGGTGGCTACCTGACGGCCGGTGTGGAGTTGGGGCACCTGCGTGGCTGCCGCGTGGGGCGGCATTGCGCCCGGTCGGGTGCGGGCATCGTCTCGGACCCTGCGGGTCCAGAGCGCCAGCAGCGGCAGGGGAGGGGGCGGGCCGGGGTCGGTTCGCTGCCTGCGGGTGGGTTCGGGACTGAGGTGAGAGAGGCTCGCTGCGCATAGCGCTGGCCGCTGCCGCGAGGTGGTTGCGGTGGGTCGTCAAGCGCGGGGGCGGGAGTGGCGCGGGCCTGTGATCCAAGGGACCAGCGGCGGTGGGGCGGAGGTCGGGTGGCTACCTGGCGGCCGATGTGGGTTGGTGTCACGGATGGCTGCCGCGTGGGGCGGCATTGCGCCCGGTCGGGTGCGGGCATCGTCTCGGACCCTGCGGGTCCAGAACGCCAGCAGCGGCAGGGGAGGGGGGAGGCCGGGGCCGGTTCACTGCCTGCGGGTGGATTTGTGGCCGGGGCTAGAGAGGCTCGCTGCGCATAGCGCTGGCCGCTGCCGCGAAGTGGTTGTTCTGGGGCCGACGAGCGCGGGTGTGGGGGTGACTCGGGCCTGTGATTCAAGGGATCAGTGGCGGTGGGGCGGGGGTTGGTTGGCTACCTGGTGGCCGGTGTGGGGTTGGGTCACGGATGGCTGCCGCGTGGGGCGGCATTCGGCGTGAGCGGGCGCGGGTTTCGTCTCGGACCCTGCGGGTCCAGAGCGCCAGCAGCGGCAGGGGAGGGGGCGGGCCGGGGTCGGTTCGCTGCCTGCGGGCGGGTTCGAGGCTGAGGTTAGGGAGGCTCGCTGCGCATAGCGCTGGCCGCTGCCGCGAGGTGGTTGTGGTGGGGGCTTCGGGTGCGGGGGCGGGGTGACGCGGGCCTGTGATCACAAGCAGGGGCGGCGGGGTGCGGCGCGCTGCGCGTGGGGCGGGGCTTGGGGCCCGGGGGTAGTTTCCGCCCGCTGGGCGGGGGCTTGGGGTGGGGAAACCCCCATCTGGCGGCCAGCGTGACCGATATGCCCGGCCTGTGAAGTTGATGGGGCAACGGGGTGGGGTTACCGCCCACTTCCGTGTCCGGTAAAGCGCTTTTGTCGGGCGGTAACTCCACCCTACCCGCGAGTACCCCTGCGGAGCGCAGCGCAGTTTCTTGCGCCCCGGCCTCGGGCCGGGCGACGGACAGCCAACGGGCCCCAGCCTCCGTCCCCGCCGCTCTTGGATCACGGCACCGCAACCACGACACCCCCGCACCCCACCATCTCGCCACAGCCACTTCGCGGCAGCGGCCAGCCGCTAAGCGCAGCGAGCCTCTCTAACCTCAGCCCCCGGCACGGCGGCAGGCAGTGAACTG
Source organism: Streptomyces sp. NPDC050617 (assembly GCF_040654795.1). NCBI lineage: Bacteria > Bacillati > Actinomycetota > Actinomycetes > Kitasatosporales > Streptomycetaceae > Streptomyces > Streptomyces sp. NPDC050617. Next base: position 176,940 of record NZ_JBFAIS010000010.1, read on the forward strand.
GGCCCGGCCCGCCCCCTTCCCTGCCGCTGCCGGCGCTTTGGGCCCGCAGGGTCCGAGATGAGACCGGCAGTCGGACCACGCCGAATGCCGCCCCACGCGGCAGCGCCCCACCGTCAGCCGAAGAACCCGCCGCGCGCCGTCGCCTGTCGTTGGATCACAGGCCCGAGCCCCACTCCGCCCGCACCCGAAGCCCTCACCGTTGCCACTTCGCGGCGTCGGCCAGCGGCGGCAGGGGGGGTGGCCTTGCCCGTCGGTCGGTGGGTGGCCGGGGTGAGAGAAGGCTCGCTCCGCTCTGTCGCTGGCCGCTGGCAGGCTGTTACTCATAGGTAGGGTGGAGTTGCCGCCCGACAAAAGCGCCATACCGGACCCGGAACCGGGCGGTAAGTGCACTCTGTTGAATGGCGGGCCTGGCGTATCGGGCATAAGGGGCGCGCTGGCTGTCGGAGCGGGGTTTCCCCGGCCTCGGGCCGCTCTTCTACGGGCGGGAACCCTCCCCGGCCAGTGCCCCCGCGTGCAGCGCCGCCGCCCATCGCCCGCCCGCCGTTGGATCACAGGCCCGAGCCATCCCGCATCCGCACCCGATGACCCCGCCACAGCTACTTCGCGGCAGCGGCCAGCGCTATGCGCAGCGAGCCTCTCTGACCTCAGCCCCCGACACGGCGGCAGGCAGTGAACTGGGCCCGGCCCGCCCCCTTCCCTGTCGCTGCTGGCGCTCTGGGCCCGCAGGGTCCGAGACGAAACCCGCGCCCGCCCACGCCGAATGCCGCCCCACGCGGCAGCCGCGCAGGTGCCTCAACTCCACACCGGGCAGCACGTAGCGAACTAACCCTCAGTCCCACCGCCGCTGGTCCCTTGGATCACAGGCCCGCGCCACTCCCGCTCCCGCGCTCGATGACCCCACCGCGACCGCTTCGCGGCAGCGGCCAGCGCTATGCGCAGCGAGCCTCCCTAACCTCACCCTCGAACCCACCCGCGCCCAGCGAACCGAGCCCGGCCCGCCCCCTTCCCTGCCGCTGCCGGCGCTTTGGACCCGCAGGGTCCGAGATGAGACCGGCAGTCGGACCACGCCGAATGCCGCCCCATGCGGCAGCACCCCACCGTCAGTCGAAGAACCCGCCGCGCGCTGTCGCCTGTCGTTGGATCACAGGCCCGAGCCCCACTCCGCCCGCACCCGAAGCCCTCGCCGTTGCCACTTCGCGGCGTCGGCCAGCGGTGGCAGGGGAGGGGTGGCCTTGCCCGTCGGTCGGTGGGTGGCCGGGGTGAGAGAAGGCTCGCTCCGCTCTGTCGCTGGCCGCTGGCAGGCTGTTACTCATAGGTAGGGTGGAGTTGCCGCCCGGCAAAAGCGCCATACCGGTCCCGGAACCGGGCGGTAGGCGCACTCTGTTGAATGGCGGGCCTGGCGTATCGGGCATACGGGACGCGCTGGCTGTCGGAGCGGAGTTCCCTCGGCCTCGGGCCGCTCTTCTACGGGCGGGAACCCTCCCCGGCCAGTGCCCCCAAGTGCAGCGCCGCCGCCCCCACCGCCCGCCGTTGGATCACAGGCCCGAGCCCTACCCCGCCCGCACCCGAAGCTCCCACCACAACCACTTCGCGGCAGCGGCCAGCGCAAAGCGCAGCGAGCCTCTCTAACCTCAGCCCCGCCCCCCGCCGCAGGCAGCGAACCGGCCCCGGCCGCCCCCTCCCCTGCCGCTGCTGGCGCTCTGGACCCGCAGGGTCCGAGACGAGAGCCGCAGTCGACCGGGCGCAATGCCGCCCCACGCGGCAGCCGCGCAGGTGCCTCAACTCCACACCGGGCAGCACGTAGCGAACTACCCCCCAGCCCCACCGCCGCTGGTCCCTTGGATCACAGACCCGCGCCACTCCCGCTCCCGCGCTCGATGACCCCACCGCGACCGCTTCGCGGCAGCGGCCAGCGCAAAGCGCAGCGAGCTTCTCTAACCTCAGCTGCGAACTCACTCGCAGGCAGTGAACTGGCCCGGGCCGCCCCCCTTCCCTGCCGCTGCTGGCGCTTTGGGCCCGTAGGGTCCGAGACGATGCGCGCAGTCGACCGGGCGCAATGCCGTCCCACGCGGCAGCTGTCCGTGACGCCAACCCGCACCGGCCGCCAGGTAGCCACCCGACCCCTGCATCCATCGCCGCTGATCTCTTGGATCACAGGCCCGCGCCACCCCCGCCCCTGCACTCCGCCAACTCACCGCGACCGCTTCGCGGTAGCGGCCAGCGCTATGCGTAGCGAGCCTCTCTAACCTCAGCCGCGAACCCGCCCGCAGGCAGTGAACCGAGCCCGGCCGCCCCCCTTCCCTGCCGCTGCTGGCGTTCTGGGCCCGTAGGGTCCGAGGCGAGACCGGCAGTCGGGCCACGCCGAATGCCGCCACACGCGGCAGCACCCCGCCGTTGGTCGAAGAACTCACCCCCGACCCATCGCGGCAGCGGCCAGCCGCCAGTGGTACAGGGCGTTGGAGCTTCTCCGGGCCCCAGTTGTTGGTACATGGGCCGCCCCTTCCAGGGCGCATGATCTGCGGATTGCCGGGCCCGGACCCGCCCGTGGTGACATACGCCAGATCCCTCGGCTGTTCACCGCCTGCCGCTGCCGGCCAGGCCGGGGAACCGCTCTCTTCTCGTCCAGGCCGTTCCGGGCCGCCGGGGCGGCCGTCGCCCGCAGGGGTCTCCTGTGCGTACCGACACCGCTCCAGCGAGCAGAACGAAGTCCTACGCCGTCTCACGGCCCTGTTCGGTGGGCTGCTGCTCGCCCTGCCCGGGGCGCTGGCCGCCGCCGGGCCCGACGGCGTCGACATCGTGCTGTTCGGGCCGGTCGATTCAGCCGATCCGGTGCAGGCCGGCACCGGCTGCACCTACGACTACGCCGTGCCCGGAGCGAACTCCGAAGTCTTCGGCGTGACCTCTTCCCTCACCTTTGCTCCACCTCGGACGCCGCCGACGTCAACGGTTCCCGGTCCACCACCATCACCGCGCCCGCCGCCGCAGCCACGAACCTTTCGGCCGACTGCACCACCAGCAGCGGCACGGCTCGATCGCGGGCGCCGCCGACAGCGCCAAGTCGTTCCGCCTCCCGCCCAACCTGCTCTCCCTCGGGCAGGTCTCGGTCACCGGCACCCGCACCGCCTCCGCCCCGAGTGACACCAACGCCGCCAACGACAGCGTCTCCGTCATCCTCGCCACCTGCCCGTAGCCCCCCGCCGATCGGCCTGACGGCCCGAACGTCGGCCCGCAACGGTCCGAGCGACCCCGAACTGACAACGAGACCGGGGCCGCCCAGCGGCCGAAGCACCTCCACCGCCAGGGGGGTGTGGCTCACCCGGGCCCCCGCCCCCTGCCGTCAGGGCGGGGAGCGGGAGCCGCAACGACTCGTACGACTCGGTGCGTTCCGTGCCGCAGGTCTGGCAGCGACGTATCCCTCCGCCCTCGACCCGCCACTGGCGTGCGTGGTCGCACGACGGGGGGAACCAGCCAATTGCCGTCACCGTGCGGCGAGTTGGCTTCACGCCTCTGCCTGTGGTGCCACCGGGTGGCCCTGCCCTTCGTGTCGTGCCAGGAGTACGCGACAGTCCAGTGCCGCGCTGGCGTCGCGCTCCCGTTCCGCCCTGGCGAGCTTCTCCGTCAGGGACTGGCAGTAGTCGCAGGTGGTGACGTTCTTCGCCGTCATGCCGCAGCCTCTCTCGTGGCCGTAACCGTTGTACGGGCAGGGGGAGTTGCGTCCGCCGTGCCGGGCGGGGCTGCTTGGGTGCAGCCCCCGCTACGGCGACGCGCTGTGACGGTAGCGTCACAGCTCGATCGTGGCAAGAGTGCTACGTGGCAGATATGTCGAACGGTTCACGACAAGAGCCCCTCGCCGCTGGGGCTGAGGGGCTCGATCGCTGGTCAGCGACGGGTTAACCGGCGAAGTGGTCGAACTTCCCAGCCTGAACACCCTTGATGAGCGCGGCAAATTTGCTACGGCTCGTGCTCGTGCGCGCGTTCGGGGTGTCACTCTCGCGGATCATTATGGTGCCGCCCCGCTCCGCGATCTCGACGCAGTTCTCGCCCCCTGCGCCGGAGAAGGAAGACTTCTGCCATTTCGGTTCCATGCTTGGATTTCTCACAGTTCTCGCGCGATGTGGTGGATGAGCTGCCGTGATTCTGTTACGTCGAGTGCGGCGGCTTCTGCGGTGTCGAGCAGCGCCCGGTATTTCTTGAGTTCGGCGTCGGCGTCCAGGAAACGCCCTCCCAATGCGCTGTCGATCTGGACGGTGTCCAACTGTGGGACGACGCCGCCGGCGTACAGGACCGGTTGCGTGGCTTCGATGAAGCTTTCGCAGGTGAAAGGGATGACGCGGACGGTGACGCTGGGCCACTCCGAGACTTCCATGAGGTATTCGAGCTGCGACCTCGCCACCTTGCGTCCGCCGAAACGCATGCGCAGCGCGGCCTCGTGGATGACCGCCTCGAACTGTGGCGGGTCTTGTCGCTCGAAGACGCTCCGACGTCGCATCCGGTGTTCCACGCGCACGTCCGCCTCGTCGGAGGGGAGGGCGGGTACGTGGCCGGCGTAGATGGCGCGGGCGTATTCCTCGGTCTGGAAGATGCCGGGCATGGTGACGGATTGCATGGAGCGCATGAAGGTCGCGTGGTGTTCGAGCTCCGCGATATCGAGGAATCCCGGAGCGAGCAGTCCGCGGTACTCGTCCCACCAGAATTGGCCGCGGTGCTCGCGCGCTATGGCGCAGAGCGCGTCGATCAGTTCCGCGTCGTCGCACGAGTAGAAGGTGGCCAACCGGCGGATGCGTTCCTCGGAAACACCGATCCTGCCGGATTCGGTGTGGCTGATCTTCGCTTGATCGGTCGACAGCAAACCGGCCGCCTCGCGCGCTGCCCTGCCCGCGCTTTCGCGCAGCTTCCGCAGCTCGGCACCCAAGCGCGCCTGACGTGCGGTCGGGTTGTCCCTCGCTGGCATGTCACCTTCCCCTGTCTGGTCGGAGTGTCCCGCGTAACCGTGCCATGGTCCACCCGTTCGCACTACCAGTGCCCGCCTACTTGCTACGTAGCATGTATGCCACTAGCTTTCAGGCAGCACAGCGCCCCATGCCAGTAAGACCGCAGTGCAACCGCTCGGGCATGCCCGCAGGGCGTGTCCGTGGAGGCCGAGCCACGACGGCAAGCAGCGCGTGCTACCGACGCGTTGGGAGACGTAGCCATGAGCCTTGTACCCCGCAACCGCCACCCGGAAGTTCCGCAACGCCAGTCGTTCCGCGTCAGCCTGCCGAGCGGCGTCCTCGCCCCGAAGATCGCTCGGACGCTCGTATCCGATCTGCTGGTCCTGACCGACCACGGCTGTCTCGCCGACCCCGCCCAACTGCTCGTCAGCGAGATCGTCACGAACGTGCACATGCACACCGGCACACCCGTCGTGCACGTCGACGTGGCCGTGCGGTTCGCCCGTATCCGCGTGGCCGTGTGGGACGACGCGCCCTACGTACGGCCGCAGTTGAAGGAGGAGCGGGACGCCGACGAGCGGGGGCGCGGGCTGCACCTCGTGCACGCGCTCGCATCGCACTGGGGCGTGACGTGGCCCCGTAGCAACGAGCAATCCATCGCCAAACACGTGTGGTTCGCGCTCGATCACGAGGACAGGGAGGAGCTCGCAGCGTGCGCCGTCGCCGCGGCTCCTCCGAGGGCGAACCCGACGTCCCCTGAGTGACGCGAGTCGCCCGCGCCTCAGCGCGACGTCCGGACCTGCTCGGGTTCGGGGGCGCCGACCCCGTCCGTACGGTGCCGCGAGGGCCCGTCCCCCGCAGCCGGCCCCGGGCGGACCGGCCACCAGATGGCCCGGCCGAGGAGCGCGGCGAGCGCGGGGACCAGTACGAGGGAGAGGACGAGCGCGGAGAGCATGATGCCGAGCGTCATGGCGAAGGCGATCTGCTCGTTGCCCGGGGTGGCGGCGAGCGTGGCGAAGGAGGCGGCGAGGACCAGACCGGCCGTCGCGATGGCCGGGGTCGTGTGCCGTACCGCGCGGGCCACGGCGGCGCGGGCCGGGCCCGGTCGTCGCATCTCCTCCCGGATCCGGTCGCTGATCAGGATGTTGTAGTCGGTGCCCAGCGCGACGACGAACAGGAACAGCACCAGGGGGAGGGTGAAACTGACGCCCGGTTCGCCGAGGCCGTGCTGGAACAGCAGGGTCGCCGCGCCGAGAGTGGCGGCGAAACCGAGGCCGACGGAGAGCATCAGGATCACCGGTGCGAGCAGGCTGCGCAGGAGCAGCAGCAGGATCAGCGCGATCAGCGCGGCCGCGACCGGGAACACGATCCTCAGATCGTGGTCGACGGCGGTCGAGATGTCGGCGAAGATCGCCGCCGTGCCGCCCACGTGGGCCGTCGTCCCGGCGGGCGTGTGCTGGGCGACCGCGGCCCGGATCGGCCCGGAGGCCAGGTCGCGGGCGCGCTCGCTCCGCGAGTCCGCGGTCGGGTAGACGTCGATCCGGGCGGCTCGGCGGTCATCGTTCAGTACGGTCCGTGCGACCTGTCCCACGCCCTTGACCTGGGTGAGCGCGTGGGAGAGGCCGTCGAGCCGGCCGGTGGTGAGGGCGCTGCCGTCCTCGGCGGTGACGAAGACGCTCGTCGGGTCCGAGACGCCGGCGGGCAGCGCACGGGAGATCTCGGCCGCCGTGGCGGCGGAGGGGGTGCCGTCGCCGGAGTCGCCCTGCCCGTAGTCCATGCGGAGGCCGACCAGACCGGCCCCGAGCGCGGCGAGCAGCGCGACGGAGGCGGCCAGCATCGTCAGCGGCCGTCGGCCGACCAGCGCCCCGAAGCGGGCGGCACGGCCCTCGCGCGGCTCGTGGCGGAGGGTCCGGGACGGCCAGAACATCTTGCGCCCGGCGGCCGCGAGCAGCGCCGGCATCAGGGTGAGGCTCCCGGCCAGCATCACCAGGACGGCCACGGCGATCGCGGGGCCCATCGAACGGAACTGCCCGAACGTCGCCACGCCCAGCGTCGCGAACGCGGCCACGATGGTCAGCGCCGCCGAGGCGATCGCCGTGCCCACCCGGCCGGACACCTGCTCGGCCGCCTCGCGGGCGGGCTGCTCGGGCCGGGCCCGCAACTGCTCGCGGAAGCGGAACAGCAGGAACAGCAGGTAGTCGATGCCGATGCCGAGCAGCACCACCGAGATCAGGTTCGGGGTGCCCGCGTCCAGCTTCCGCCCGGTGAGCATCGCGGCGCCCGCGACGGCTCCTCCCGCCACGCCGCCGATGAAGGCGACCGTGAGCAGCGGCAGCAGGGCCGCCAGCACGCTGCGGAACGCCAGTACGTTCAACAGGATGATGAGCCCCATGATGAGGGCGCTGCCGACCTTGGCGGCGACCTCGTGGGCGTCGGTGGTGTCGACGGTGTCGGCGAGGTCCCCGGTGAACCCGGTGCGCATCCCCGCCTCGGCGAACTGCGTCCGGGCGGCGTCCCGGAAGGCCCGGTAGACGCCCTGGACGCCCTCGTCCGTGGGAGCGCCCCTCAGCTGGACGGAGAGCAGTTCGAAACTTCGGTCGGGCACCACCATCGCAGGGGCTATGGCAGGCGTCTGGGAGCGGTCGGGCACCAGGAACGCGGGCTTGTCGTCCACCCTCGGCATGACGACCCGGCGCTTCGCGAGCTTCGCCGCCTCGTTCTCGATCCGCTTCTGGTCGGCTGCGCCGAGAGCCTTGCCGTCGGAACGGGCGACCAGCACCGTCACCGTGGTGGCGTCGGCGTCCACCCCGAACCGCTCCTCGGCTACGCGCAGCGCGGCGGCCGAGTCGTAGCCCTGGGGCAGGAAGTCCCCGGTCCGGTTCTGGGTGACACGGGCCATCAGGGCCGGGGCCAGGGCGCTCAGCACGACCCCCAGCACCGCCCAGACGACGATGACCTTCCACGGGTGCTGGGTGGAGTACCTGGTCAGGGCGCGGATCATGCTGTCCTCCGGCGGACGGGCTCGAAAAGGAAGGGGGAGGGAGAGGAGGGGAGGGGGGTCGGCCGGTGTTTCCGGACGGACTCCAGCCCATCACCGTGACCGGGCCCCGGGCGTCGTGGCAGCGGATGATCCGGACCGGGGGACCTGGGTCCTTTCCCGGGCGCGACCAGGAGCCTGGTCCTGGTCCTGGGTGCGGGAGGCGTCCGTGAACCGCTGCCGCCACCGGCCCCTGTGCAACCCTGTTCAGGGGGCCGGGAGGCCGTACACAGAGGAAACGACATGCCCAGGAGCCGTCACACCGGTCCCGCCGACGCCCAGGAACCACCGCACGCCGCCGACACGGACAACGCCGGCGGGGCCGACAACGCCGGCGGGGCCGACAACGCCGGCGGGGCCGACAACGCCGGCGGTGTCGGCAGCGCCGCCGACATCGACAACGCTGCCGGCACCCGCAGCACTGCCGACGCCGACAGGGGCGGCAGCGCCGAGCCGCCGTGGTCGCGCAACGACGCGCTCGTGGCCGCCGGTGCCTGCGCGATGAACCTGCTCAGTTACGTGTTCTTCGACGCTCCCGGCGGCCGGAGCGAGGTGAGCGTGCTCGGGTTCGTCCTCGTGGCGCTGGCGGCCGTGCCGCTGCTCGCCCGGCGCCGGTACCCGGTGGCGACGCTCGCCGCCGTGCTGGCCCTCGACGCGACGGCCGCGCTGGCCGTACCGCTGCCCAGCCACTTCGGCGCCGTCCTGGTGGTCGCCGTGTACCAGGTCGCCAGGGACTGCTCCGGGCGCGGCACGGCGGTCGCGGCCGTCGCGACGGTGGCGGTGACGCTGCTGAGCCAGAGCGGGGGCCGGATTCCGCCCTGGCAGGAGGTGATCACCCCGCCGCTCTCCACCGTGATCGTCGTCGCCACGGGCCTGGCGGTCAAGCGCTGGCAGCGGGAGGTGGCGGCCAACCGCAGGCTCCTCGCCGACCGCGCGGTGGCCGACGAACGCCGCCGCATCGCGCGGGAGTTGCACGACATCGTGGCCCATCACATCACCACCATGCAGCTGATGGCCGGCGGCGCCCGAGCCAACCTCGGCGAGCCGGAGGTGGTCCGGGACGCCCTGGTCACCCTGGAGTCCTCCGGACGGCTCGCGCTGCGCGAGATGCGCCAACTCCTCGACGTACTGCGGGCCGGCGACGAACCGGAGGCCGCTCCATCGCTGCCCCAGCCGGGCGCCGACGACCTCGGCCGGCTGGTGGACGAGTCCCGCCTCGCCGGGCTGCCGACCGAGTTCGACGTCCGCGGGCCGCGGCGCCCGCTGCCGCCGACCGTCGGGCTCACCGTGTTCAGGATCGTCCAGGAGGCGCTCACCAACACCCGCAAGTACGCGGGGGCCGCCCGCGCGACCGTATGGCTGACGTACCGTCAGGACGCGGTCGTCGTGGAGGTACGGGACGACGGCGGGGGCGCGCCGTCGCAGGAAGCGCCGTCGGCTTCGGGAACGGGCGGTTACGGCCTGATCGGCATGCGCGAGCGCGTTGCCCTGCACGGCGGCACGCTGACCGTCGGCCCGCTGCCGGGCGGAGGGTTCGCGGTGGTGGCCGATCTGCCGCTGCCCACCGACGAGGCGACGGAGGGGGCGCAGCCGAAAGAGAACGCTGACGCCGTCCATGACGAATCGGGCGAGGCAGCGGCCCACAGCGAGGGAGCACATCGATGACCGGGCCCGAAAGCGGGAGCACGCGGACGCCACCGGAGATGCCGAAGGCCCCGCAGATGCCGGAGACACCGGAGACGCCGAAGATCAGGGTGTTGATCGTGGACGACCAGCCACTCGTCCGGCGCGGCCTCTCGCTGATCCTCTCCCCCGATCCGGCCTTCGAGGTGGTGGGCGAGGCCGAGGACGGCGCGCAGGCCGTCGAACTCGCCGGCCGACTGGCCCCCGACGTCGTGGTGATGGACGTCCGGATGCCCGTACTCGACGGGGTCGGCGCGACCGAGCAACTGGCCGCCACCGTGCCCGGCTGCCGCGTCCTGGCCCTCAGCACCTTCGACCTCGACGAGTACGTCGTGGGCGCCCTGCGCGCCGGAGCCTACGGATTCCTGCCCAAGGACAGTTCCCCGGAGGACCTGAGCGCGGCGATCCGCACCGTCCACGCCGGTGACGCCGTCGTCGCGCCGCGCCTGCTCACCCGGCTGATCTCCGCCTACGTCCGTACGCCGCGCGACGCGCGATCGGCCCCGGCCTCCCGAGGCGGTCATCCCGGCCGGAGCGACCTGACCGCCCGCGAGGTCGAGGTGTGGCACCTGATGGCCACCGGTCTCGACAACACCGGGATCTCCCGTGCCCTGGACATCAGCCCGTCCACGGTCAAGAACTACATCACCAGCATTTTCGACAAGCTGGCCGTCCGCGACCGCGCCCAGGCGGTCATCGCGGCCTACGAAACGGGCCTGGTCACCGCCGGCGACGCGGCCCGACACCGGCCCGGTGGCGAGTCCGGCGGCGGACCCGGTGACGGTTCCGCCCGGTAGCGGCCCCGAGGCCCGGGCCCAGGCCCGTACCGGTGGCGCCCTCGCCCACCCACCGGCGCGCGTCGTTGTGCGCGACGGCCCGTGCCGCTGTCGGCGCTGCCACCTCGGTCGCCGCTCCTACCTCGGTCGCTGCTGCCACCTCGGTCGGCGCTGTCGCCTCGGCCACCGCTGCCGCCTTGGTCGCCGCGGTCAACTCGGTCGCCTCGGTCACCTCGGTCGTCGCGGTCGCTTCAAAGGGGCCCGGCTCCGGCGGCGGCAGCATCACTTCCTCGTAGCGGCCGAGCGCCAGCACCATGCCGAGTGCCGCGGGCGGGATCAGTAAGGCGATGAGTACGACGGCGAGCGCTGCCATGGCCCTGTCCTTCCGTGAGAACAGCGTCCGAGTCACCCCGCGCGCGCCCGCGCAAACCCCGCTCCGCCGGCGCGCTCACGGCCGTTTCGGGGGCGCTTCCGTCACGTCGAGGAACACCTGGTCGGCCTGGGGCCAGGTGCGCGCCACCGAGCGCTTGATGCGCTCCGAGACCGTCTCGACGTCCTCGCTGTCCAGGCCGGGCACCAGGTCGATACGGGCCGCCACGAGCGTCGAGTCGAGGCCGAGCCGCATGGTGAGCAGCGTGGCCACGTTGTCGATCTCGGGCTGGGCGTCCAGCAGCGCCCGTATCCGGCCCCTCAGCTCCGGGTCGACGGCCTCGCCGATCAGCTGGCCCCTGGAGTCCTTGCCGAGCCGGTAGGCCACGTACACGAGCAGCAGCCCGATGGAGAGCGAGGCCGCGGCCTCCCAGAACACCTCGCCCGTGGCCATGTGCAGCACCATTCCCGCGATGGCGAGCACGACGCCGAGCACGGCGGTGCCGTCCTCCGCGACGACGGTGCGCAGCGCCGGGTCCCCGCCCAGGCCCGTACCGGGCTGATCACGCACCTGGTGCAGCGCGCGCAGCAGCGAGCCGCCCTCGGCGCCCAGCGCCACGCCGAGGACCGCGAGGCCGGTCGCGTAGCCGCCGGTGGTCTCCTGTCCGTTCGAACGCAGCGCCTCGACGCCCTGGAAGAAGGAGAAGCAGCCGCCCATCACGAAGATGCCGACGGCGGCGAGCAGCGACCAGAAGTACCGCTCCTTGCCGTAGCCGAAGGGGTGCCTGCCGTCGGCGGGGCGGCGGCTGCGGCGCAGGGCGGCCAGCAGGAAGACCTCGTTCATGCTGTCGGCGACGGAGTGCGCGGCTTCGGAGAGCAGCGCGGGGGAGCCCGTGGCCAGGCCGCCGACCGCCTTCGCGGCGGCGATGAGCAGATTGGCGGCCAGCGCCACGAGGACCGTCACCCGTGTCTTGCGGTCGGTACGGGCTTCCCGCCGGTCAGGCGGTGTCACGGTGTTCCAGCTCCGCCAAGCGGTGCTGCAACCGTTCGTTCTCCGCGGCGAGTTCGCGGTGACGGGCTCCGGAGGAGAGCGACGGGTCGTCCTCCCACCAGTCGATGCCCATCTCCTTGGCCTTGTCGACGGAGGCGACGATCAGCCGGAGCTTGATGGTCAGCAGCTCGATGTCGAGCAGGTTGATCCGGATGTCGCCCGCGATGACGATGCCCTTGTCGAGTACGCGCTCCAGGATGTCGGCGAGGTTCGCCCCGCCTTCGGGGCCGTACGTACTGGGGAGGCGGCTCGCGGTCGTCATCGGCGGCCGCGGTTCCCGGCGTGCGCGTACTCCCGCTGCTTGCGCGCGTCCGTGTCCTCGCCGTCGTCATCGACGTCGGCCTCGTCCTCGGCGTCCTCGTCGACCAGTTCGCCTTCGCCTTCACCTTCGCCTTCGACGTCGGCCTCGTCCTCGTCCTCGGTCTCGTCCACGTCCTCGGCTTGGTCGTCCGCTTCCGCTTCCGCTTCCGCGTCGGTGTCCTCGGCCTCGTCGTCGTAGGAGTCCTCGGCGTCGGCTTCCTCCTCGGCCCCGTACCGGTCCTCGGCCTCGTCCTCGGCCCCTTCCGTACGGTCCTCCTCGCCGCCCTCTTCCCGGCCTGCCTCGCGCTCCTCCTCCGCGACCGCGTCCTCGTGGCTGACCACGACCTCGCCGTCCCGGATCTCGCCCCGCCAGCCGTCCTGGGCCTCGCCGCGCAGTGAGATGTGGCGTGCGAAGTTCTTGAGGTCCAGCCGGGCGCGGCGGCCCTGGGCGCGCCAGATGTTGCCGGTCCGCTCGAAGAGGCCCTTCGGGTAGTACTCGATGATCAGCAGCACCCGCGTGAGGCTCTCCGCCAGTGCGTGGAAGGTGACGACGCCCTTTGTGGTGCCCTTGGCCCCTTCCGAGGTCCATACGATCCGGGCGTCCGGCACCTGTTCCGTGGTGCGCGCCTTCCAACTGCGGGTCGACCAGAAGATCTTGAGCTTCCAGTCCGAGGCGGTGTCGTCGGCGGAGTCCGCGCTCCGGACGCCCTTGGCGAAGGTGGAGAACTCCTGGTACTGGGTCCACTGGTCGTACGCCTCGCGCACCGGAACCCCGACGTCCACGGACTCCACGATGACGGTCGGCTTCCGGCCGCCGCCGCCCTTCTTGCGCTTTCCGCCGCCCAGCCCCTTGGCCGTCTCCACCACGTTGTCCTTGAGGTGGGACGCGCCGGCCTCCAGGGCGCTGCGCACCGGGCCCTTGCCCTCGGTGATCTTCCGGCCGCTGTCGAGCGCCAGCTTCGCGAAGCCGGGGCTGCGGCCCTCCGCGATGTCGGTCAGCTTCACGGTGCTCTCGCCGAGCTTGCGGCCCGCGCCGGTGAGCAGGCGCTCGGCCTGGGCGAGCGCGTACTTCTGGAGCTCCGTCTTGAGGCGGTCCACCGCCGGGTTGGCGGTCAGGGACTCAGCCACGGTCACCACCCGCCTTCCTCGTCCGCGATCCGGCTGTCCCGCCGCCGGTCTTTCCCGCGGTCTTCCCCGTGGTCCTTCCTGCGGTCTTTCCGGCGGCCGTTCCGGTGGTCTTCCCCGCGGACTTTCCCGCCGTCCTTCCGGCTGTCCTCCCGGCCGTCTTTCCGGCGGGCGCCTTCTTGGACGCCGTGCGCTGCGCGGACTTGGCGGCTCCGGCGGCCTTCCCGGTCGTCCTGGTCGCCCCGGTCGTCGTGGACCTGCGCGCCGACGGCTTCCGGCGGCTCCCGCCGCCCGCCGTGGCGGATTCCTCCGCGTCGCCGTCGGAGCCGGCGGCGGATTCCTCCTCGCCGCGCTCCTCGCCGCGTTCCTGGCCCTGCTCTTCGCCGCGCTCTTCGCTGTCGTCCTCGCCGTCGTCCTCGCCGTCGTCCTCGCTGTTCAGGACGGAGCCCGGAACCACACCCGACAACCGGTCCTGCACCCCGGCCGTACGGTCGTGCAACCGGTCCGCCAGCCCCTCCAACTGCCGGTTGACCAGCGCGCCGGTCGCGGCCTTGCCGACCCCGCGCAGGTCCTCCCGCAACTGGTCGCCGATCTCCTTGAACTGGGGGTTGTCCGCCAGTTGCGCGGCGGCGAAGTCCGCGATCGACTTCGGGTTCAGCTGGAGGCGCTTGCCCATCACCAGCGTCCCGATGCCGAAGGCGAGCTTCGCCTTCTTCGTCCGCCCGAGCACGTATCCCGCGCCCACGGCGAGCCCTACTGCCAGCCGGCTGTTCATATCTCTCCCGTTCTCGTCTGTTGCGTGTGCGTCTGCCTCTGCGTCTGTGCCTGTGGTTCGGTCTGCGCCTGAGCCTGTGCCTGCGGCTCGCTCTGCGGCTGTCGCGCCTGAAGCCGGTCGAGGAGTTCGTCCTCGCGCCGGTCGAACTCGTCCTCGTCGATCTCGCCCGCCTCCAACCGCCGCGACAGCGCGGCCAGTTCGCGCTGTACGGCCGACGGGTCGTAGTACTGCCGCTCGGCCTCGGTCACCACCTGCCGCAGCACCCAGCCGGTGCCGCGCAGCGGGGCCATGGGCAGGAGCAGCAGTTCTCCCAGGAGGCCCATGCGTCACTCCACGAAGCTGTACGGCGGCAGGGGGCCGTTCACCCGGAGCACGAGGTGCGGGTTCTCGCGGCGCAGCGCCGCGACGGCGGCGACGAACTCCTCGCCGTGCTCCCGGTCCACCAGGAACGAGATGTTCGCCAGCCAGCCGCCGCTCGGCGGTCCGGGGCAGGTGTCCTCCGCCTCGCCTTCGAGGGCGTCCCGCAGGAGCGCCGCGTCCTGCGGCTCGCGCTTCTGCACCGCCGTCGCGACCAGCTCGCCGAGGCGCAGCCGGTCCTCGTGGCTGCCGCCGCCCGCCGCCTTGTTCGCCTCGTGCAGTTCCCGCAGCTCGGGGGCGTCGATGAGCACCCGGTGGAGCACGGCGTCCTCGTCGTGGGTGGCCTTCACGTTGTACTCGGCCTTGCCGTCGAGGGTCTTCAGCCGTTCGAGATAGTGCTCCTCGTGCGCGGCGAGCGCGGCCGTGACCGCGTCGTCGTCGGGCGAGACCCCGCCGAACCGCATCGGCAGCACGGGCCCCGCCGAACTCGCCTCGGCGAGCACGCTCTGGTGCGCGAGCAGTTCGCGCCGCTTGGGCTTGAGGTCCGGCGGCGCGTCGCTCACCAGGGCCGCGAGCCGGCCCGCCGCGACGACGCGCACGGGTTGCGGCGGATCGCCGACGCCGGCCGTCTCCTCGGGCAGGCGCGGATGCGAGCTGCGCGTGATGCCGTAGACGTACGTGCTCACTCCTGCTCCTCCTTCCGGCTCCTCGAAGCGGTGCGCTTGGCGCGCGGCCGGGACTCGCCCTGGGAGTCCTGGGAGCTCCGGCTCTCCTCGCGGGCCTGGTTGAAGGCGTTCGAGACGGTCTCCGCCGCGCCGGACAGGGCGCCCTTGGACTTGCCGCGGGCGCCGGACTCGGTCATCTCACCGACCAGGTCCGGCAGGCCGGGGTCCTTGCGCGGGCCGGCCTCCAGGTCGAGCCGGTTGCACGCCTCGGCGAACCGCAGATAGGTGTCGACGCTGGCGACGACGACGCGGACGTCGATCTTCAGGATCTCGATGCCTACGAGCGAGACACGGACGAACGCGTCGATCACGAGCCCCCGGTCGAGGACGAGTTCCAGGACGTCGTACAGGCCGCTGGTGCCGCCCGAGCCCCCGCCTTGCTGTGCCGGGACAACAGTCATCGCGTGGTGCCTTCCTCTCATGGGATGGATCTCGTGGGGTGGATCTCGTGGAATGGGTCTCGAATCGGGTGGGTCTCGTCGGATGGATCTCGGCGAGTGGGTCTCGTCGGGTTGATTGGGCGCCCGGTGAGCCGGGCCGGGGGGCGGGCCGCGTCATCGGGCCGCTGTCCGGTTCGGAGTAGCCCCGGAAGCCGGGACCAAACACCGCCGCCTCTCCCAAACCGCCCTCGGAGAGCCGGTGGAGGGTCTGTCGAACGGGCGCAAGACCGGCCCGGGGATCACCCGAGGGATCACCCGGAGGATCAATCGAACCGTGATCGGCGCGGAGGAGCGGCTGTACGCGACGGTGGCAGGTGCCGCGTGACGGGCAGGACTTGGCCGGCGGCGTGCGGCACACGGCGCGCGGCCCCCATCCGGCACCGGCCCCCGCCCCCGGCTCAGGCCCCCGCCCGGCCCCTGGCCCCCGCCCCCCCCGGCTCAGCGCGACTGCGGGGCGCCGTGTCGCAGGCCGTCGAAGAGGAGGGCGGTGATCTGTCGGGCCTCGGCCAACCAGCCCTCCGTGGCGCGCATTCCGCAGATGCCGCCCAGGGCGCGCAACAGGGTGGAGCCTGTGACGTCGTCGCGTACGGTGCCGGCCGCGCTGCCGGATTCGAGCAGCAGGGAGAGGGCGTCGGCCATCCGGGTGCGTGCGTCGTCGAAGACCGGTGAGTCCGTCGCCATGATGCTTTCCAGCACGCTGGACATCCCCTTGCCCACCGCCGCGTGGTCCACGAGCAGCAGCAGGAAGCGCCGCAGCGCCTCCTCCGGGGCGTGTTGGTCCAGCAGGGCGCCGGGTGCGGCGCACAGGTTGTCGACCTCCTTGCGGTAGACCTCCTCGATCAGCGCTTCGCGGGTTTCGAAGTGGCGGTAGAGCGTTCCGACGGCGACGCCGGCGCTGCGGGCGATGTCCTCGACGTGCGCGTGCGCGTCGGCGTCGGCGCCGAGGAACGCCTGGCGGGCCGCGGACAGCAGTGCCTCGCGGTTGCGTCGCGCGTCGGCGCGCAACGGGCGTGATGCCGGCAAGAGAACCTCCATAAAGTGAGTCTGATTCCGTTTATGTGTATCGTTTCGTTTCCGGAGTCAGGTTCATGTTACGGAGGAGAGACCCCATGCCCATCACGGACAGCAGTCTCGACGGCCTTCGGGTACTGGTCACCGGCGGCAGCCGGGGCCTGGGCGCGGCGACCGCGCGCCGCTTCGTCGCCGCGGGCGCGACCGTGCTGACGGCCTCCCGCAGCCGGCCCGCGGAGGACACCGGCGCCACCTTTCTCGCGGCGGACCTCTCCACGCGGCAGGGTGTGGCCGAACTCGGCCGCCGTGTCGTCGAGCAGGCAGGCGGTGTGGACGTGCTCGTGAACAACGCTGGTGCGGCGAGCGCCCCGGCGCCGACCCTGAGCCGGTCGGACGAATCCTGGCTGGCGGACCTGGAGATGAACCTCCTCAGCGCCGTGCGCCTGGACCGGGCCCTGGTGCCGGGAATGGTCGAGCGAGGCTCCGGCGTCGTCGTGCACGTCTCCTCGATCGCCGGCCAACTGCCTCAGCGCACCGAGGCGTCGTACGCCGCCGCCAAGGCCGCGCTCAACGCCTACAGCCGCGAACTGGCCACCGAGGTCGGCGAGCACGGGGTGCGCGTGGTCTGCGTCCTCCCCGGTTTCGTCGTCACCGAAGGTGCCACCGCCCACCTGAAGCACATGGCCGAGAAGCAGGGCATCACCGCCGAAGAGGTCACGCAGCAGATCGTGGACCACCTGAAGGTCCCCATGGGCCACCCCGGAGATCCCGAGGACGTCGCCGAGCTGATCGCCTTCCTCGCCTCAGGCCGCGCGAAGTGGCTCACTGGAGCGCAGTTCCGCGTCGACGGCGGCATCATCCCGACCGTCTGAGCATCCACCGGCAGGTCGACGGCGGCATCACCCTGACCGTCTGAGCAATCACCGACACGTCGACGGCGGCATCATCCCGACCGTCTGAGCAATCACCGACAGCACGAACAGGACACCCCCATGCCCATCACCCTGACCTCCGTGGTCATCGACGCCGCCGACATCGAGAAGGAGAGCGCTTTCTGGCACCGGCTGCTCGGCGGTTCGCTCACCCCCACGCCGACCCACCACTTCGTCCAGGCCCCCGGCCTCCCGGTGCTCGTCGTCCAGTCCGCCCCCGGACACACCGCCCCGAACTGGCCGGACGGCACCCCCACCCCCCAGCAGATGCACCTCGACTTCGGCGTCGAGGACCTCGCGACCGCCGACCGTACGGCCACCGACGCCGGCGCCACCCGGCTGCGGCCCACCGACGAGGTCACCCCGGACACCCGCACCGGCAGCCGCGTCTACGCCAGCCCGGCCGGACACCCCTTCTGCCTGCGCTCGGTCTGAGCCGTTCACTTGAGGGCGCCATCGGCCAAGGCGGGCGGTGCGGGCTGTGCAGGACGTGTTGGCCGGTCGGGGGCGTCGCGGCGGCGGGGATCGAGGGCGGCGGTGAGGCGTCGGCGCAGGAGGCGGCCGAGTATGCGGTCGACCAGGCGGTTCAGCGCGGCGGCCAGCAGCAGGGAGGCGAAGAGCCCGAGGCCGATCGAGGGGAGCAGGCCGAGGCCGGGGACCGCTTTGAGGATGGCGCGGCTGACAGGAATGCCCAGGCTCTGGTGGACCAGGTAGAAGGGGTAGGTCAGGGCGCCGGCGTAGACGAGGAATCGCCATTGGACGTGGCGCAGCGGGCCGGTGGCGGCCAGGGCGAGCAGCACGAGGAAGCCGGTGAGAACGGCCGCGCCGACCGGCCAGTTGGAGCCGGCGTGTGCGGCGACACGGTCGTCCAGGACGGTCAGGGTGTAGCACCAGGCGAAGCCGGCCAGGAGCCACAGGAGGAGGTCGGGTCCGAAGCGGTGCATCAGGTAGAGCGCGATGCCGGTCACGAAGAGCCCGGCGTACTGGCTGAGCAGGAACTCGTCCAGGGCCTCGGAGTGCAGTTCGCGGCCGATGGACGCCAGGACGAGCCAGAGGAACCCGAAGGCCACGGTGCGCCGGTAGGTCAGGCCGATCAGCATCAGCACGCCCATGAGGAGGTAGAAGCGGGCTTCCACCCATAGCGTCCAGGCGACGCCGGCGGTGAAGTCCAGGCCGAGCGGGCTGGGGATCATCGTCAGGTTGCCCAGGGTGGTGCGCAGGTCCGTGGGCGCCCCTGACCGCTGTCCGGCGAGCACGGCGACCGTGCTGACGGCGACGATGATCAGGACGACGGCCCAGTACAGCGGGAAGAGCCGGGCGATACGGGAGACGGCGAACTGCGCGGGGGTGCGGCCCCAGCAGCTCATACAGATGACGAAGCCGCTGATCAGGAAGAACGCCTCGACGCCGAGCCAGCCGTAGCCGCTGATCGCGTGGAGCAGCGGTGCTGCCCGAGGGAGGTCGTAGGTCTCGCCCCAGAAGTGGGGGGTCGGGGTGCCGAGGTAGTGGTAGGCGGCCACCGCCGCGGCTGCGAGCAGCCGCAGCCCGTCGACCGCGGCCAGGCGCCCGCCCTTGGCGGACGCGAGGGATATCCGCTTCCCGGCTGCCGGGGACGGGCTGTGGACGACGGCGCGCGGGGCTACGGAGATGGGCATGGGAAGTCCTGTGGCCAGGCGGCCGAGGCGGCCGAGGCGGCCGGTCGAAGAGCGCCGTCTGTAGGGGGGAGGAGAGGGCGGTGCCTCCTGCGCGCCGGGCGGCGGAGGGCGCAGCGGGGCAGTCCGGGCCCGAAGTGAGCGTCACGGTCTGCCCCACCGCGTCCCGACGGTCGGCAACCTGCCTGGGTTCAGGCGGGGTTCACGGTGTCGGAGCCGTTGCCGCCTCGTAGCCGCAGTACGGCGGTGGTGGCGGCGAAGGCGCCGAGGAGCACCAGGAGCACCACGCTCTCCCCCCACCCGGAGAAGTAGATCGTCGCCATGAACGGCACGGCGCAACAGATGAGTTGAACGATGTTCCGGATGCCGGCGAAGGCACGGCGGCCCGCCAGGAACAGAGCCCCGATCATCGGGACGCCGAACTCCCACGGGATCAGCATGCCGATCCCGAGCGGGTCGATGACGACGACCGCGGCTATCAGCAGGACGGCCCACGCCAGCAGCGCGAGCACCCCCGCCGCGCCGCGCACCCGGCGGGCCGGTCGCAGGTCGGGCGGGCAGGCCAGCGGGAGCGCGGCGACCAGGATCGGAGCGAGCAGGAGGCCCACGAGTCCCGACCACGGGCCGGGCGGCGCGTGCCAGATCGGGGCGAGGAAGATCACCGAGCTGGCCACCGCCCCGGCGATCGCGCACAGCACCCCTGGAAGGTAGAACCCTGCCAGCGCGACCACCGCACCGAACAGGGTCAGCAGGTAGCTGCCGTTCGTGGGGGTCGCGAGCGCGTCGATGGCGCCGCCGGTGCCCGCGGAGCGCATGACGTACCAGTTTCCGGCGCTCTCGATGAGGTTGAAGGCGGCGTAGGCGGCCGTCGCGGCCAGGGCGAAGGGCGCGACGGCGGCGAAGAGCCGTCCGCCCGGGTGCGCGGAGCCGAGGCCGAGGCGCAGCCGGGCGGCGTGCGTGGCGATGCCGGCGCCCTCGCGGAGGCGGGTGCCCCGGCCCGCTCCCTCGGTCGCCTCCCGGTAGGACTCGGCTATCTCGTCGCCGAAAGCGCGGCGGAAGCCGGCCGGGTACAGGCGCAGCAGTGCGGGGCTCACGCGGTGGCCGCCTTGCCGGTGGCGCCCAGGCGCCGGGTGGCCTCGCGCGCGGTGGCCGCGATCCGCTCGGCCTCGACGGCCAGGGCCGCGCGACCGGAAGCGGTCAGGGTATAGGTGCGTCGCAGCCGGCTGTCGACGACCTCCTCTTTGTGTACCTGGATCAGTCCCTGTTGCAGCAGGCGCTCCAGCGCCCCGTACAGCGTTCCGGTCCGCATCTTCACCCGCCCTCCGGAGATCGACTCCACCTCGCGCGCGGCGGCGTAGCCGTGCCGCGGCTCGTCGGCGAGGGCGGTGAGAAGGAGCAGGGTCGGTTCCTGCATCGCACGGTCAGTCATGACACCACCATATGTCATTCACCGGCATATGCTGAAAACCGTCCACCACGGCACCCGTCACGCGGCACCCGTCACGCGGGAACCGGACGCGGGAACCGGACGCGGGTTTTCCGCCCGTGGCGCGGGATACCCGGACCCATGACCTGGTACGAGCGCATCCCGGCGAGCCGGGGCCCGGCCCCGCCCCCGGCAGGACGGCCGGGGATGCGCAGCGGCTGAGTGCGGGTGCAAAGCGGTCTGCGAGCGCCTGCGGGGAGGAAGCAGAAGCTCGTGATACCCCAACTACCCCTGGAACAACTGGCGGTGTCCGCGTACTCCGTCCCCACCGACGCACCCGAGGCCGACGCCACGCTCGACTGGGAGACGACGACCGTGGTCGTCGTGGAGGCCCGCGCCGGGACGGTGTACGGCACGGGCTGGACGTACGCCCCGGCCGCCGCCGGGCTGTTCGTCGACGAGCAGCTGGCGCCCGCGACGCTGGGCCGCTCGGCCCTCGACGTGCCCCGGCTCCATGACGCGATGTGCCGGGCGGTACGCGACTCCGGCCGCCCCGGCATCGCCTCGTGCGCGATCTCCGCCGTGGACCTCGCCCTGTGGGACCTCAAGGCCCGGCAGTTCGAGGTGCCGCTCGTGGGGCTGCTCGGCGCGGCCCGCGAGTCGGTGCCCGTGTATGGCAGCGGCGGCTTCATCACGTACCACGACACGCATCTGGCCTCCCAGCTCAGCGGCTGGGTGCACGGCCAGGGCATCCCCCGCGTGAAGATCAAGATCGGCGAGTGCCGGGGCCGCGCGGTCGTCCGCGACCTCTCCCGCGTCCGGCAGGCCCGCCAGATCATCGGCGACAAGGCCGAGCTGTACGTGGACGCGGGCGGCGGCTACAACCGCAAGCAGGCCGTACGCGTCGGCGGCGCGCTCGCCGAGTACGGCGTCGGGTGGCTGGAGGAGCCGGTCGCCGCCGACGACCTGAACGGCCTGCGGCTCATCCGCGACACGCTCGTCTGCGACGTCGCGGCCGGCAAGTTCGGCTACGACCTGCCGTACTTCGCCCGGATGGTGAGCGCGGGCGCGGTCGACTGCCTCCAGGCGGACGCCACCCGGTGCGGCGGCATAACGGAGTTCCTGCGGGCGGCGGCGCTGGCGCAGGCGCACGGCCTGGAGATCTCGGCGCACTGCGCCCCGCACGCGCACGTCCACGCGGCGGCGGCCGTGCCCAACCTGCGGCACATCGAGTGGTTCCACGACCACGTACGCATCGAGTCGACGCTGTTCGACGGGGCTCTCGACCCCTCGGGCGGCCGGCTGACCCCGGGGCCGGCGCCGGGACACGGGCTGACGCTGCGGCGCGAGGACATGGAGCCGTACCGGATCGCGTGAATGGCTGGAGTGGCCGGCCGGGGGGCGGGGAATCGGCCGCCTGTAGCCCCCGCCCGTAGCCTGCGATACGCGGGTACGAGGCAGGTACGACCCAGGTACGACCCAGGCACGACCCAGGCACGACCCAGGCACGACCCAGGCACGACCGGGGCCCGGCAGCGCTGGCTTCCGCCCCGCTGCCGGGCCCCGACCCTGCTCAAACCCCTTTATATGGAACAGAGTCACTGTCGGCGATCCGCCGCCAGGGGCCGGTCCCCCCGGCCGTCAAGGAGCCGTCGCCAGTGTGAAGGAGTGGCCGGCCGGGTCGGAGTAGGTGCGTACGTCCCGCGGTCCGTTGTTCTCCTTGGTGTCGATGGGGCGCGCGCCGAGGTTGACCGCCTCGCGCTCCGCCTCGTCCATGTCCTCGCGCGCGACGACGATCCGCAGGTGCGCCTGCTGGGAGTCCTCGGGGCGCGGCCAGCTCGGCGGCGCGTAGCCGTGGTCGCGGTGGATGGCCAGGAAGACGCCGTGGCGGCCGGTGACTTCGACGAAGTCGGGGTCCTTGCCCAGCGTGCTCTCCCCTCCCAGCAGGCCCGCGTAGAACTCGGCGAGCTGCTCGGGCTCCGCAGAATCCAGGACCAGGACGGTGGTCTTTTCTACGGTCATCGTCTCCCTCTCTGAGAAATCGACCGCAGTCGACCGCAGTCGGCCGCCATCGGCCGCAGTGGGCCGAGTCGGTCCGAGACGGGTCGAGTTGCGCCGGGCGAATGGTTGAGCTGGTGAAAAGCCGTGTTCCGGGTCCCCCGCCGGGGCGGCCCCAAACGCCGGCCGTCCAGCCTTCACCTATTCCGATCGGGCGCCTTCGAGGTGAATTTCCATCTTTACGCCGGCTTGTAGTTCCGAACTCGGTGAATAGGGCAGGTGGACAGAGCGGGGATACGCCTTGCAGCAGTGGACGGAGACCATGGACGAGCAGGTCGTGGCCAAGACATTCGTGGAGCTGGCGGACAATCTGGATGCCGCATTCGACCCGCTGGCCTTCCTTCGCCTCCTCACCGACCGCTGTGTGGGTGTGCTCGGGGCCAACGCCGCCGGGGTGCTCCTCGCTGACCGGTCCGGCGAGCTGAGGCTCATGGCCGCGTCCGACGAGCGCGTACGCCTGCTGGAACTCCTTGAGGTGCAGCAGTCGGAGGGCCCCTGCCTGGACTGCTTCCGGCGGGGCGCCGCCGTGAGCGTCCCCGATGTGATGGCGGAGGCGCGGCGCTGGCCGCGATTCGCGCCCCAGGCCCGCCACCGCGGCGTCGCGGCGGTGCAGGCCCTGCCGATGCGCTGCCGGAACGAGACCGTCGGCACCCTGAACCTCTTCTGCGCCGACGCGCGGCTCATCGGGCCGGTCGGCTCGCCCATCGCCCAGGCCATGGCCGACGTCGCCGCCATCAGCCTCGTGCAGCGGCGCTCGGCGCAGCGCAGCGCGCAGCTCAACGAGCAGTTGCAGACCGCCCTCGACAGCCGCATCGTGATCGAGCAGGCCAAGGGGAAGCTCGCCGAGCGCTACGCCATCGACATGGAACGGGCCTTCAACTTGCTGCGCCGCTACGCCCGGTCGAACAATCTGCGGCTGTCCGACGTGGCCCGCGACGTCATCGAGGGCTGCGCGTCGCTGCCTGCTCCGGGCGAGTGACCGCCGGCCGACCAGGTTGGGCGGGCCGACCAGGTTGGACCAGCCGACCAGGTTGGGCGGGTCGAACCGATGGGACCGGTCGACCTGACTGGACCGGTCGACCTGGTGGGAGCGGACGTTCCGGGTAGACCGCCAGGCGGCGGCGGAGCCCGCTCGCCCCCAGCGCGCGGGAGACGGATGGCGACGGCGCGAGGACGCGCAGCTCACCGCCGTGGAAGCGGGCGCGGCGGGCGGTGGCGACGAGCACGCCGAGGGCCAGTGCGTCGCAGTAGGTGACGCCCGACAGGTCGAGGACGATCCGGACGCCGGGGCCCTGCGCCCGGCGCAGCAGTTCGCGCAGCCGCGGCACGGTGGTGCGGTCCAGCCTGCCGCTGACGTCGATCCTTGAGGTGGCGGGGGCCGCGGGCGCCGCGACCACGGTGGCAGCGCCCAGGGCGGGAAGTGAAGGTTCGAGACCTACGGCCATGGGGAGCGCCTCCTCGGAACGGAGCGGTTCACACATCGCCGGGTCCGGGGCGCACCACTCAGCGTAGCCCTGTCGGCACGCCGCGAACAGCGTCGGCGCACAGTCGTCCGGCATACGCGCGGCGTCCACGCGGGCGATGAGAGGCGGCATCAGGCAGCACCGGGCAGCATCGAGCGACACCGGACCGCATCGGACCGCATCGAGCGACACCGGACCGCATCGAGCGACACCGGACCGCATCGGACCGCATCAGGCGCACCGGGCAGCGACGGCGGTACCCGGCAGCGACGGCGGTACCCGGCAGCCACGGGCGGCGTCGGGAGGGGCGTCACGCCCCGTCCGGCTCCAGCCCCGCGTCCGCCTCCTCGACCGCCAGCCGCTCCGCCGGCAGGTCCAGCGAGCGGCATACGAGCAGGTAGACGCCCGCCGACACGAGCAGCCCCACCGGCATCGACACGTCCAGCCCGCCGAGGAGCCGGGCCATCGGCCCCTCCGCGTCGCCGATCACCGAGAACGGCAGCATCACCGCGAAGCCGGTCCCGTACGCGAGAAGCCCCCGCCAGTTCCAGCGGCGGTAGATGCCGCGCGGGTTGAAGATCTCCCGGATCGAGTAGCGGCCCCGGCGCACCAGGTAGAAGTCGGCGAGGTTGACGGCCGTCCAGGGGGTGAAGAGCGTGCCGAGTACGGACAGGAAGTGGCCGAACTCCTCGACGAAGTTCTCGCTCGCGCCGAACGCGATCCCCGTCGAGACCACGGCCACGACGAACAGCGCGCCGACCCGCCGGGCGACGGTCAGCCGGAACCGGCCGAGCGAGTCGAGGCTGGAGAGCAGGGTCAGGCTCCCGCCGTACACGTTCAGCGCGCCCATCGTCAGCAGCGGCAGCACCGTGACGACCAGCAGCACCGTCCCGAAGCCGCCGAACGCCCGGTCGCCCGCGGCGATCACCGACTCCACGAGGCTCTTGCCGGGGAACAGCCCCGCCGCCACCGTGCCGACCAGCATCATCCACGCGCCGCCGACGCCCGCGCCCAGATACGTCCACCAGAACGAGGAGCGGACGCCGACCGTCGGCGGCAGATAGCGGGAGTAGTCCGAGACGTAGATGGACCAGGAGAGCTGGTAGACGGCGGCGGTGAACATCTGGATCAGGAACGGCGTGAGCGCGAAGGACCCCAGGTCGAGCTGTGGGTCCGTGAAGGGGCGGACGGCGATCACGCAGACCGTGAAGAGCGCCAGCGCCACCAGCACCACATACGTCAGCCAGCGGGACGCCTTGTGGATGACGTCGTAGCCGACCACGGCCAGCACGATGGCGATCACCGCGTAGCCGACGTAGCTGGCCCCCTTCGGCACCTCCGCCAGGTGGTCGAGGGTGGAGCCGACCAGGATCTGGTTGAAGGCGTTGTAGCCGATGTACGTCGTCAGCGCGACCAGCCACACCAGCAGCGCCCCGATGAACCCGAACTGCGGCCGGGACTGCACCATTTGGGGCAGCCCGAGCTGCGGGCCCTGGGTGGAGTGGAAGGCCATGAAGAACGTGCCGAGCGCGCAGCCGAGCACCACCGCGATGGCCGTCCAGACGAGGTTGCCGCCGAGCCCGACGCCGATCGCGCCGGTGGCGACGGTGGCCAGGTGGGCGTCCCCGGCGAACCACACCGGAAAGAGGTGCCACACCTTGCCGTGCCGCTCGGCCAGCGGCACGTAGTCGATCGACCGCGCCTCGATGACCGGCCTGCGACCGTCCGGGGGCGGCGCCGCCGTCCCCGAGCGCTCCGGGCCTTCGGCGCCCGTGGTGCCGGGTGAGCCGGTGGTGCCGACTGCCATGTCGCGTCTCCTCGCTCGCTGATGCGGTGGTGGGTTGCTCGCTGTCGCTCCTCGACGGGGCGGGCAGTCCGGCGGTACGGGCGCGGGGGCGGGTACGGACATACGCACGCGCACCCCGGCCCGTAGCCCCCCCGCACCGCAGCCCCGTAGCCCCCGCCCGTAGCCCCCCGCCCGTAGTCCCCGCCCCGTAACCCCTGCCCCCTCAGCCCGTCCGGTTCAGCGCCGCGTAGGCGAGCCGTTCCAGCAGGAGCGCGGACTCGCGCGGCGCGTCCGTCGCGGCGGTGATCACCTGCTTGGTGACCGACACCGCGAGCGGCGGGTGCGCGGCCAGCTCGCCCGCGATCTCCAACGCCCGTTCCAGATGGCCCCCTTCGGGGGTGACCTCGCTGAGCAGCCCCCACTCCCGCGCCTCGGCCACCGGCATCCGGCGGGCCCGCAGCACCAGGTCGCGGGTGCGGGCGGGGCCCACGGCCCGTACCAGCCGGGTGATGCCGCCGGAGCTGGGCAGGATGCCCAGGCCGACCTCCGGCAGCCCCAGCCGCGCTGTGGGGTCCGCGACGCGGATGTCGGCGGCGAGCGCCAGCTCCAGGCCGCCGCCCAGGCAGTGGCCGGCGATGGCCGCGACCGTGGGCTGCTCCAGGGCGGCGACCTCCTCGTAGACCGCGCCGGAGGCCCGGTAGTAGGCGGCTATCGCCTCCGGCGTCATCTCGCGCAGCTCGCCGACGTCCGCCCCGGCGGAGAACACCGCCGGGCCGCCGGTGAGCACCACGGCCCGGCTGGTCCGTACGGGCTCCGAGCGCACGGCCGCGAGGAGTTCGGCCTCCAGGCGGGTGGAGAGCGCGTTGAGCTTCGCCTCCCGGCGCAGGGTGAGCACGGCGACCGCGCCGTGGCGCGCGGTGTGGACCGTACCGAGGGCGTCGTCGGCCGTGGCGGGGGCGTCATCGACGGTGCGGGCCTCGGCGCTCACTTACGCCTCCGTCCGGAAGGAGAGCAGCCCGGACAGCCCGCGCTTGTCGATCTCGTTGGCGATGACGAGGCGCTGGATCTCCGAGGTGCCCTCCCAGATGCGGTCCACGCGCAGCTCGCGCCAGATCCGTTCGACGGGGTAGTCGCGCATATAGCCGCGGCCGCCGAAGATCTGCTGGGCGCGGTCGGCGACCCGGTTGGACGCCTCCGAGGCGGCGAGCTTGACCGTGGCGGCCTTGGCGTGCAGCAGCTTGCGGCCGTTCTCGGTGGTGTCGGCCTGGTCGAACTCCCAGGCCACCTGGTGGGTGAGGGCCCGGTTGGTGGCGATGTCCACGACGGAGTCGGCGAGCATGCCCTGGATGAGCTGACGGTTGATCAGCGGCTCGCCGCCCTGCATACGGCCGCGCGCCCACTCGGTGGCCAGCGACAGGGCCCGCTCGGCGGCGCCGATGGTCCGGGCGCCGATCATCAGCCGCTCCTCGGTGAACCAGTCGCGGGTCAGCTCGTACCCCTGGCCGACGCCGCCGAGCACGGCGTCCGCGCCGACCCGTACGTTCTCGAAGACGAACTCCGGGTGCTCGTAGACGAAGGTGTGCGTGTAGCGCGGGGTGCGCTTGAGGGTGACGCCCGGGTGGTCCTTGTCGATGATGAACAGGGTGGGCGCGCCCTCGCTGCCGGCCGTGCGCACGTTGGCCAGCACGATCAGGAAGTCCGCGGCGTCGCCGACCGTGACGAACCACTTCTCGCCGTTGACGACGTAGCCGTCGCCGTCCGGTTCGGCGGTGGTGGCGATGCCGGACGGGTCGGAGCCCGCGTCGGCCTCGGTGATCGCGACGGCGTCGCGGCAGCGGCCCTGGATGCCGGGGAGCAGATAGCGTTCGCGCTGCTCGGGGGTGGCGGCGCGCAGGCAGTTGGCGGGGCGCCAGACGGTGTCCCACAGGGCGTTGGTGAGCTTGCCCAACTCGTCCTGGACTACGGCCTGTTCGAGGACGCCGAGGCCCGCGCCGCCCCACTCGGCGGGCATATTGATCGCTTGCAGGCCGCTGGCCAGCACCTCCTCGCGGATGGCGGCGAGCGCTTCGGGCGGCAGGCCGTTGTCGGCCTCGCAGGCGTCCTCGTACGGCATGATCTTCTCGGCCAGTCCGGCGGCGCGCCGCTTCAGCTCGGCCAGCCGGGGGGTGAGGGCGAACTCCATGTGCTGCTCCTTATCAGTGCTACGCGTCGGGGGCGCGGTTCAGTTCTCCAGGACGATCCGGGCGTCGAGGCCCAGGCAGCCGTCCTCCGTCGCGAGCAGGGGATTGACCTCCAGCTCGGTGATCTCCGGGTGGGCGGCGGCGACTTCGGTGACCGCCGCCACGGCCGCGGCGAGCGCGTCGAGGTCCACGGACGGTCTGCCGCGCACGCCGCGCAGCAGGGCGGCGGCGCGCAGCTCGCCGAGGATCGCGCGGGCGTGCGCGGGAGCGACCGGGGCCAGCGCGAAGACCACGTCGCGCAGTACCTCGGTGGCCACCCCGCCGAGTCCGACCATCGCCACCGGCCCGAAGCGGGGGTCCCGCTGGACGCCGACGATCAGCTCCACGCCGCCGCCGAGGTCGGCCATCGCCTCGACGCAGAACCCTGGCGGGTCCAGCCGCCGCGCCATGTCGGCGTGGGCGGCGCGTACGGACTCCTCGTCGCGCAGGCCGAGCGCCACGCCGCCGGAGTCGGACTTGTGCAGCAGCCCGAGCGCCTTGAGGACGACGGGCCCGCCGATGGCGCGGGCGGCGTCGGCGGCCTCGTCGGCCGTACGGACCAGGCGGGCCGCGGGGAAGGCGACCCCGGCCGTACGGATCAGCTCGCGCGCCGACCAGTAGCCGTCGTCGTCCACCGGGGGCGCGGCGGATACCGGCCGGGGCGCCTCCACCGGGGCGGCGGTGCGCCGGGCGAGCATGCCCAGCGTCCGGGCGGCGTCCTCGACCGCGCCGAACACCGGCACGCCCTGCGCGCGCAGTTCGTCGGCGGCCGGGCTGTCCGCGCACATCGTGTGCACCACGACGGGCCTGCCGTGCCGCCGCACGGACTCGCCCATGGCGCGGGCGGTGGCGATCTCGCGGGCGGCCAGCGCCTCGCCGTACGTTCCGTAGCCGCCGAAATAGCCGGTGACCAGCACGGAGTCGGTGTCCGGGTCGGCGAGCAGCACGTCGAGGGTGCGGGTGAAGGAGGCGATGTCCTGCTCGCCCGCGCCCGCGAGGTCCACCGGGTTGCCGACGCCCGCGGAGGGCGGCAGCCCGGCGCGCAGCGCGCCCGCCGTGGCCGGGGCGAACTCCGGCACGTCCAGCCCGCACGCCTCCGCCACGTCGCAGGCGACGGAGGCGTGGCCGCCGCCGTCGGCGAGCACCGCGACCCGGCGGGCGGGCGCGGGCCCGAAGCGGTGCAGGGCGGCCAGCAGGTCCGCCATCTCGCGGGGGCTGTTGACGCGGTCCACGCCGGCGGCCCGGCAGGCCGCGTCGATCACGGAGGTGTCGCTGGTCAGCGCCCCGGTGTGGGACTTCGCGCCGCGCACGGACGCGGCGCTGCCGCCGACCGTGAGGAGTACGACGGGCTTGCCCGCCGCGACGGCCTCCGAGGCGGCGGCGACGAACGCGCGGCCGTCGCCGAAGTCCTCGCAGTAGACGGCGATCAGCTCGGTGCCGTCGTGGGCGGCGTAGGCCCGTACGAGGTCGGCGGCGTTCAGGTCGGCCTGGTTGCCGAGCGAGGCGAAGCGGGAGAAGCCGAGGCCGCGGCCGGTGAGGAACGCGCTGAGTTCGAGGGCCATGTTGCCGCTCTGCGAGATCAGCCCGACCGGGCCGGCCGGCAGCGGGTTGGAGGCGAGGTACAGCCCGGTCGTGCTGTCCAGCACGCCGAGGCAGTTGGGGCCGAGCAGCACGGCGCCCGCCCCGCGCACCCGCTCGGCGAGCGCAGCCTCGCGCGCCTTGCCGTCCGCGCCCAGCTCGCCGAAGCCCGCCGTGATGCCGACGATCGCCCGCGCGCCCACGGCCAGCGCCTCCTCGACGGCGGCCTCGAACCCGGCGGCGGGCACGGCGATCACGACGAGGTCCACGGGGCCGGGCACGTCGGCGAGCGAGCGGTGCGCGGGGCGGCCCAGCACCGGCCCGCCGCGCCGGTTGACGAGGTGCACGGGGCGTTCGCCGCTCATCCTCAGCGCCTGCACGCTGATCCAGTTCCCGTACTTGGACTGGTCGTCGCTGGCGCCGACGACGGCGACGGCGCGGGGCGAGAAGAGCGCGTCGAGAGCGCGGCCGGGGGCGGTGGGGCCGAGGGTACGGGCCGTGGTGGCGAGCGTCATCGGGGTGCCTCCGGGAGGGGCGCGGGTACGGGGCGGCCGGTGCCCCAGGCGTCGGCGCCGCCGTCCACGACGACGGTGGTGCCGGAGACGTACGCGCCGCCGGGGGAGGCGAGGAAGGAGATGACGCCGGAGACGTCCTCGGGGCGGCCGAGCCGGCCGAGCGGCACGGCCTGCTCCCACTGGGCGCGTTCGGCCGCCGAGTAGGCGTCGTCGAGGCCGTCGGTGGCGATGGTGCCGGGCGCGACGCAGACCGTGCGGATGCCGTAGCGGCTCCACTCCAGGCACAGCCCCGCGGCGAGGTTCTCCACGGCGGCGCGGGCGGCGGTGGCGTGCACCATGCCGGGGATGCCGCGGCGCGGCGAGAAGGCGATGAAGAAGACGACGCCGGAGCGCTGGGGGAGCATCGCGCGGAGCGCGACCTGGCGGGTGACGTCCCAGGCGGCGTCGACGGCGAGGCGGTGCACGGCGCGCCAGCCCTTGGGCGTGATGTCCTCGGCGGGCGCGGTGAACTGCCCGCCCGCGTTGTTGACCAGGACGTCGATCCGCCCGTACGTCTCGACGGTCCGCTCGACGACCTGGGCCACCTGCTCCTCGTCGCGGATGTCGGCGGGCAGCGCGAGGCAGTCGGCGCCGGCGGCGGCGAGTTCGGCGCGCACCTCTTCGAGCGGTTCGGGGCGGCGTCCGCAGACGACGACCTGGGCCCCGCCGGCGGCGAAGTCCCGCGCCGCCGCCCGGCCGATGCCGGTGCCGCCGCCGGTGATCAGCGCGACCTTCCCGGCGTGTTCTGTGCTCCGCACGGAGTCTCCTCCTCGGTTCGACCGGAGTGTCTGACTGATGCGTCAGTTAGCTCCTCGGGCGGAAGGGATGTCAAGAGAAAGCACAGAATTGCCATGGTGGAGAGCGAGATTGAGGGGAAGCGGCCCGTGCCTTGCCTTTGACTGCCGCGTCAGTAGACTGGGGCGCCGCAGGGAACGACCGGAACCGATGGGGGGAGACGGCGGACATGGCGGACAGGCCCCGCAGCGACGAGGACCGCCGGCAGGCCATCCTGGAGGCCACCTGGCAGCTGATCGCCGAGCGCGGTTTCCACGCCGTGCGGATCGCGGACATCGCCAAGGTCTGCGGCACCAGCACCGGCACTGTGCACTACTACTTCCCCGGCAAGAACGACGTGCTCACCGCGGCCCTCAAGTACTGCGTGGAGCAGGCGTTCAACCGGCAGAGCGTCGAGCTCAAGTCCATCGACAACGCCCACGAACGGCTGCTCAAGCTCATCGACATGCAGCTGCCGCGAGTGGGCCGGGTCCGCGACGAGTGGTCGATCTGGCTCCAGTACTGGGCGGAGGCGGTCGTACGCCCCGAATTCCGCCCCGCCCACAACGAGTTCTACGCCCGCTGGCACGAGGCGGTCGTACGGACCGTGCGGCGCGGCACCCGCCAGGGCGTCTTCCGTTCCGACGCCGACCCCGAGAACGTCGCCCTGCGGCTGACCGCGCTCACCGACGGCGCGGCCATCCAGGTCCTCACCGGCGCTCCCGGCATGACGATCACCGTCATGCGCGAACTCCTGGTGGACTTCGTCTCCCGCGAACTGGTCGCCCCCGAGCCGGTACCGGCGCGCGGCTGAGCCCCCGCGCGGGTGCGGGGGTCGGCGCCCATACGCGCGAGAGCGCGGCCCGCCCTCGGCGGCCCGCGCTCTCCCGGCTCGACCGCCCGCCGGACCATGACGGCCGGCGGGGGTTCGGCTACGCGATCAGAGGTCGAACTCGTTCGGGTCGATGCCCACCGCGTAGCACGCCTCGCGGACGACGGCCTGCTCGGTCTTGTCGAAGTCGCCGTCGGCGCCGCCGATCACGATGCCGATCTGGATGACGGCCCGCGCCTCGGTGGGCTTCTTCTGGACCTTGCCGATCGTCTGCAGAACGCTGACCTTGCCGAAGTCGAAGTCGGCGGTCAGCTTCTGGCAGTAGTCGTTGAAGCGCGCCTGGAGGTCGTCGGCGGGGAAGTTCTGCAGCACCTCGTTGGTGCCGATCAGCGAGGCGACGCGCTGCCGCTCCGAGGCGTCGATGGACCCGTCGGCAGCCGCCACCAGCGCACACATGGCCATGCTCGCGTCACGGAACGCCCCGCTCTTGAGGTCGTTCTTCTTCGCCACCAGCTGGCCCTGCATCGTGGTCGCGGAATCCTTGAGCTTGTCCCACAGCGCCATGTGCGTCTCTCTCCTCAAACAAATAGGGGTGCACAAGGCAGAACTGCGGCGGGGGTAAAGAAGTTCCCAAGAGGCTTACCAAGAGCCTTCCCGAGAGCCCCTGACGCGCTTCTCAGGTGGTGACCGGGTCCAGGACCAGCGGTTTGACCCTGCCCTCCAGCATCGAGCCGAGCCCTTCGACCGCGCAGACGTCCGCGTTCCGGGCGACGTGCACCGGCATGCCCGTCGCCGCCCTGAGCATCTTGTCCAGCCCGGGGAGGCGGGCGCTGCCGCCGGCCAGCATGACGCCGCGCTCCCCGAGGTCCGCCACGAGATCGGGCGGGCAGAGCCGCAGCACCCGCCCGATGGAGTCGAGTACGGCCGTGAGCGGGGTGTGGATGGCCTCCCGCACCTCCCGGCTGTCGACGCGTACGGAACGGGCGCATCCGGTCGCGACGTCCCGGCCGTGCACCTCCGCGCCGTCCCAGCCGTCCGGGCCGCTCCCGCCGAGGGCCTGGTGCAGGGGGCGCACGCCCTGGCTCGGCAGCACCAGTTCGTGGGCGTTGCGCAGGTGCTGGACCACCGCGTGGTCGATCGCGTCCCCGCCCAGCGGCACCTTCTCCGCCGCCACGATCGCGCCCAGCGAGAGCACGGCGACCTGGGTGGTGGCCGCCCCGCACACCACGATCATCGTGGCCTCGGCCTGCTCCACGGGCAGTCCGCAGCCGACCGCCGCCGCGATCAGCGTGTCGACCAGCTCGACGCGGCGCGCCCCGAGGCCCGTCATCGTCTCGACGGCCGCGCGCTGCGCCAGCGGCTCCGCCTCGTGCGGGACGCAGACCGCCGCCCGCAGCGACGGCTTGCGCCGCCACGCCCTGCGGACCTTGTCGCCGATGAGGAAGCGCAGCATGCGCTGGGCCATGTCGATGTCGACGACGGTGCCGCCGGAGACCGGGCGCACCACGCGGATGTGGTCGGGGGTGCGGCCCGCCATCCGTTCGGCGAGGGTGCCCACGGCGATGAGGGCGCCGGTGTTGGTGTTCACGGAGGCCACGCTCGGCTCGTCCACGATCAGGCCCTGGTGCTTGAGGTAGACGCGGGTGCGAGCCGCCCCGAGATCGACGGCTACATGGCAGCGGCGCAGCTGCTCGAGGCTGAGAGTCATGGCCTCATCGTCCGTTCGCCGACGACCGGCCGCATGTCGGGATGCGCCGTACGGGGGAGGTGCCATGACGCCTCGTCAGGCGACGGGAAGGGCGGCGGGAAGGGTGACGGGAAGCGCGGCGGGCACGGCGACGGCCCGGCGCCGCTTCCGCGCGGCGCCGGGCCGTATCGCTCAGTGGGCCCGGTCGCCGGGCGGCGGGTCCGCCGACCCGCCGCCCGACGTCCTCGTCAGCCCGTCATCCCGCGGGGGTCAGCCCACGTAGTGCTTCCCCGGTGCGAGGCGGATGCCGCGCTGCACGTCCTTGCAGTACTTCACGGCCCCGGTGTTGTTCACGTACGCCGCCGTCACCCAGGTGGGGCGGTCCCGCAGCAGGTACCAGATGGTGTTCCGGTTCTCGATTTTCTGCGCGTGGACCTTGCACCGGAGGCCGACCTGGGCCCCGCGCTTGAGGCTGCCGCGCGGTGAGGAGTCGGTGCTCGGGTACTGACGCTCGATCAGGTCGTCTCGCTGGGTGACGACCGTGCCGTACGGCTTGGCGGGCGGGGCCATGGCCGGGGCCGACGGGGTCGGCGAGGCCTGGGCCGGTGCCGCGCCGAGCAGCGTGGCGCCGAGGGCGGCAGCGGTGGCGAGTGCCCCGACGCCGGCCGCGGCTTTCCTGCCGCGGGTGACGAGGGTGGCGAGGGTGGGAGTCATGGACATGAGGGTCTCCTGATCCTTGTCGCGAATGACACAAAGCGACATTACGTGCGCCAAGAGCCCTTATTTCGGCGAAACTTCGGAAAGAGAGCCGTTTGACCGACACCCGGTTGGCGGATTGCCAGACCGGCCGCTGCTCCCGCCCCGCGGCGAATCGTTACGCCTTGGCGTCCGCGTAGCACTCGACGACCGCCGTGGTGAACGCGAACCGCACCGGCGTCTCGCCGAAGGCGGCGCGCCCGGCCCGGTCGCCCGCCGCGCGGATCGCCTCGACCACGGCGTCGGCCTCGTCCTCGGGGCAGTGCACGATCACCTCGTCGTGCTGGAAGAAGACGAGCTCCGCGCTCAGCGACGCCAGGTCCTGCCGCAGCGCGGCCAGCATCAGCACCGCCCAGTCCGCCGCGCTGCCCTGCACCACGAAGTTCCGGGTGAACCGGCCGCGGGCGCGGGAGGCGGGCGTCGAGCCGTACCCGCGCGTGTCCGAGGCGGGCGTCTCCTCCTGCGGCAGCCCCGCCTCGTCGGCCGCCGCCAGGGACGCCGGCGGGCTCGTACGGCCGAGCCAGGTCCGTACGAGCCTCCCCTCCTCCCCGGCGCGGGCCGCGTCGTCCACATACGCGACAGCGGCCGGGTAGCGGCGGCGCAGATCGGCCATGTGCTTGAGGGCGTCGCCCGACGTCTGGCCGTAGACCGCGCCGAGCATCGCGATCTTCGCGCGGTCCCGGTCGCCCCCGAAGGCGCGCTCGGCGAGGGCCGCGTACAGATCGCGGTCGCTGCCGGCCGCCGCCATCAGCCCCGGATCGCGGGAGACGGCGGCGAGCACGCGCGGCTCCATCTGGTCGGCGTCGGCCACCACCAGGCGCCAGCCCGGATCGGCGACCACCGCCCGCCGGACGATCTTCGGGATCTGGAGCGCGCCGCCGCCGTTGGTGGTCCAGCGGCCGGAGACGGTGCCGCCCGGCACGTACTCGGCGCGGAACCGGCCCTCGCGCACCCACGACTGGAGCCAGGACCAGCCGTGCGCCGTATGCAGCCGGTAGAGCTTCTTGTACTGGAGCAGCGGCTCGACCGCCGGGTGGTCGATCTCCTTCAGCTCCCACGCCCGCGTCGAGGTCAGCGAGATGCCGTCCCTGGCGAACGCCTTCACGATGTCGGCCGGCAGGTCCGGCCGCACCCGCGCCCCGCCGAACGCCTTCGAGACCTGCTCCGCCAGCTCCGCCAGCCGCCGCGGCTCCAGCCCGCCCGGATAGCGCTCGCCGAGCAGCTCGGTCAGCAGCTCCCGGTGCACGTCCGCCCGCCAGGGCACCCCGGCGCGGTTCAGCTCCGCCGCCACGAGCGTGCCGGCGGACTCGGCGGCCGTCAGCAGCCGCAGCCGGCCGGGGTGTTCGGCGGCGTCCATCCGGGCCAGCTGGCCCGCGTACACCTCCAGGAGCGCGTCGAGCGGGTCCGTGCCGGGCGGCAGCGGCACGGGGCCCGGCGCGAAGAGCGACGGTTGGGTGTCCGCGGCCCGCAGCGGCGAGTCCTCGGGCACCGGCAGCCCGCGCAGCCGCGCCCACGCCGCCGCGAGGGAGCGCGGCTGGCCCGCCTGCCCCTCCTCATGGCCGATGAGCAGCGCTTCGGCGGCCTCCACGTCATAGCACCGCTCGACGCGGACCCCGGCCTCCAGGAGGCGCGGATACGCCTCGGCGGTGGACCGCCAGACCCAGCGGTCGGCGTCCGGCTGCGACCGTACGGCCTCGGCGAGGCTCGCGGCCGTACGGACAGCGGAGGCGGGCCGTCCGCCGGGCGTCAGCGGGCAGAGACGGACACCCCCGTCGCTCGCCTCTGCCGCCGCCCACCTCATGGAGGGAGTCTGGCAGGGGGGTCTGACAATGGGGCGGGTGTGCGCGCCGCGGGGGTGGGCGCGGCGGCCCGCGCGGGTGTGGACCCCTGGCGCGGGCGCGCGCCGGTCCCCGCGGGCGCGGGACCTCACAGGAACGGCTCGCGGGGGCGCCCGAACCGCGGACCGGCGGCCGTCCGCGGCTCGGGCCCGGTGCGCTACCAGCTCGACTTGCGCACCCCCGGCAGGAACCCGGCGTGCGCCTGCTCGCGCAGGTTCACGCGCGAGAGGCCGAAGGCGCGCAGGTAGCCGCGGGGCCGCCCGTCGACGCTGTCGCGGTTGCGTACGCGCGTGGCGCTGGCGTCGCGCGGCTGGCGGCTCAGCTCGCGCCGGGCGGCGAGCCGTTCCTCCTCGGAGGCGTGCGGGTCGCGGGCGATCGCCTTGAGCAGAGCCCGGCGGGCGGCGTAGCGGGCGACCACGGCGCGCCGCCGCTCGTTCTTCGCGATCTTGCTCTTCTTCGCCATCAGACCTTCCCCCCTCGGGCCCGGATGCGGGCCACGGCGGCCTCGACGCCGATCGCGTCGACCGTCTTGAGCCCCTTGGCGCTCAGCGTGAGCCGGACGTGGCGGCCCTCGCTCGGCAGCCAGTACCGCTTGCGCTGGATGTTCGGGTCGAAGCGGCGCGGGGTGCGCCGGTGGGAGTGGGAGATGGCGTTGCCGAAGCCGGGCTTGCGGCCGGTCAGCTGGCAGTGGGCGGACAAGGCGCCGTGCCTCCTTCTTTTGAAAACGGGAATCGTTTTCGTATAGTAGCGGTTATGGCTCGCAACGAGACACGCCCCGTCATCAAGCTCCGGTCCACCGCGGGCACGGGCTACACCTACGTCACCCGCAAGAACCGCCGGAACGACCCCGACCGCATGGAACTGCGCAAGTACGACCCGGTCGCCGGCCGTCACGTCACCTTCCGAGAGGAGCGCTGAGCGCCATGAAGCCCGGAATCCACCCCGCCTACCGGCCCGTCGTCTTCCGCGACCGCGCCGCCGGCTACGCCTTCCTCACCCGGTCCACCGCCACCGGCGAGAAGACCGTCGAGTGGGAGGACGGCAACACCTACCCCGTCATCGACGTCGAGATCTCCTCGGCCAGCCACCCCTTCTATACGGGCACGGCGCGCGTCCTGGACACCGCCGGGCGCGTCGAGCGGTTCGAGCGCCGTTACGGCGGGCGCGGGGCCGGCCGGTGACGGCAGGACCCGACCCCGACCGGATGCCCGTCGCGATCGTCGGCGGGCTGCACTCCGAGGCGCGCCGCGCGGCGGTCGACCGGCTGCTGCGCGACGTGCCGGGGAGCGTCGCGCTCCACCACGACCTGTCGACCGCCGTCGAGGGAACGGTCCGCCGGACCGTACGCGACCGCGACGGCGTGCGGGACGCGGGCGAGGCGCCGCTCGTCAACGACTGCGCCTGCTGCGCGCTCCGCGAGGACCTGGTGCCGGAGCTGGAGCGGCTGGCCGACGCCGGGGACTGCCGGCTCGCCGTCGTCGAGCTCTGGGACTCCGTCGAGCCGAAGCCCATGGCCGAGGTCGTGGCCGTGCACGGCGGGACCGGCATGCTGGTCACCGCCGTGTTCACGGCCGTCGACCCCGCCCTCGTCGTGCCCTGCCTGGCCTGCGGCGACGACCTCGCCGAGGCCGGGCTCGCGGCGGCCCCCGGCGACCAGCGCACGGTCGGCGACACCTTCGCCCGGCAGCTGGAGTACGCGTCGGTGCTGGCCCTCGCCGACACCTCGCCGGAAGAGGCCGCCGACCCCGCCGACTTCGCCCTGCTCGACCAGCTCACCCCCGCCGCCCGCCGGATCGGCGTGGACTCCGGCGGGCTGGCCGACGCCGCGCTCGCCGGCTTCGACGTGGAGGCCGCCGCCGCGCGGCTCCACCCCGCCTGCGCCCTGCTGCCGCAGACCGCCGACGCGGACGGCGTCGCCACGCTCGTATGGCAGCGGCGGCGGCCGTTCCACCCCGGCCGGCTGTACGCGGCGCTGGAGGACCTGACCTGCGCCGCGGCGCGCAGCCGCGGCCGGTTCTGGCTCGCGGACCGGCCCGACACCCTGCTGTCCTGGGACGCGGCGGGCGGCGCGCTGTGCGTCGAGAACGCCGGGCCCTGGCTCGCGGCGCTGCCGGACGCGGCCTGGGAGCTGGTCGACCCGGCCCGGCGGGTCGCCGCCGCCATGGACTGGCACCCCGAGTACGGCGACCGCGCCCAGCACCTGACCTTCACCTCGCCGGGGCTGGACGGGGAGGGGCTGCGGGTGCTGCTGGACGCGTGTCTGCTGACGGACGCCGAGTACGCGGCCGGGCCGGCGGCCTGGCGGCGGCTGTCGCCCGCGTTCGACGAACTCCTCGATCCGGTTCTGTGACTTTCCGTGCGCATCGCGCTCCGAACCGCTGCCTGAACCGCCCTCCGATCGACCTCTGACCGCCCTTTGACCCGCCCTGTGACCTGCCCTGTGAGAAAGGCTTTTGTTCATGCCCCGACGTGGCGCCGCCGCCAAGCAGCTCAAGCCCCGGCCCAACCCTCTGCACGCCGCCGGCATTTCGTATATCGACTACAAGGACACCGATTTGCTGCGCCGGTTCATTTCCGACCGGGGGAAGATCCGCAGCCGTCGAGTGACGCGCGTCACCGCCCAGCAGCAGCGGCAGCTGGCCCGCGCGATCAAGAATGCTCGGGAGATGGCATTGTTGCCGTATTCCTCTACCGCGAAGTAGTGGCCGGAACACCCTCCGTGCACGTGCATCCGCTCATGCATAGGCACATGAACGCGGCTATGATCCGGAGCAGTTGATAGTTGACAGCTGCAATTTCCGGGAGAGTCCTGTGCCCCACGCGTACAACGGCATGGCTGCATCGGACCTTCAAGAGGTCGCGTGGCACAAGAGCCGTCACTCCAACTCCCAGGGTTCCTGCGTGGAGTTCGCGAAGCTGCCGGGCGGCGGTGTCGCCGTGCGCAACTCGCGCCACCCCGACGGCCCGGCCCTCGTCTACACGCCCGCCGAGATCGAGGCCATGCTGCTCGGCATCAAGGACGGGGAATTCGACTACCTGATACGGGACTAGCGTCCGCGTCCGCCAGGCCCCTACTGGTCCGGAACCTCCCGGCCCGGCCCCTCCTGGTCCGGTCCGGCGCGGCTCGGCCCGCGGTCCGGTCTCCGGGGTACGGCACCGGCCCCCGCTCCGGCACCGGCCCCCGGAGCCGGCCCCCCCGCTCGCCAGGTGGCTTCAGTCGTGCGGTCGGTGGCGTCAGTCGCGCGGGAGCCGGAACAGCGCCCAGACGACCTTGCCACGCAGATGTCCCGCGAGCGGATGCCACCCCCAGCTGTCGCTGAGGGTGTTGACGAGGAAGAGGCCGCGGCCGCACTCCTCGGCGGTCCCGGCCTCTCCCGCGACCGGGCTCTCCTCGCCCGGGTCCCGCACGGCGCACACCAGCCGCGACGTCCAGCGCATCAGGTGGAGGCGGACGGGTGGTTCGTACTCGGGCGGTGCGTACTCGGGTGGTGCGTACTCCCTGGTGAGGCGGACGACGTTCGCCGCGGCGGGTGCGGGCCGTTCGGCGGGGACGCCGTGCCGCAGCGCGTTGGTCACCAGCTCGGAGACGGTCAGCGCCAGATCGTCGAAGAGGTCGGGGAGGTCCCACTGCTGGAGCGTGGATCTGGTGAATCTGCGGGCCGCGCGCACCGCCTCGAAGCGGGCGGGGAGGGCGCAGGAGGCCGAGCCGGCGACGCCGGCGGGCTCGATCGGTGGGAGTCCTCGCCATA
Source organism: Streptomyces sp. NPDC050617 (assembly GCF_040654795.1). Taxonomy (NCBI): domain Bacteria; kingdom Bacillati; phylum Actinomycetota; class Actinomycetes; order Kitasatosporales; family Streptomycetaceae; genus Streptomyces; species Streptomyces sp. NPDC050617. The sequence continues at coordinate 216,824 of NZ_JBFAIS010000010.1, forward strand.
ACGGCGCGAGCAGAGTCGATCCTTCGGTACCCATGCGAGGCACTCCTGGCGATCGTGGACGTGACGTGCACGTGTGCATGGCCCATCGTTCCGAATGCGTACGGCAGATGCAAGGGCAGATGCACGTGCACGCGCTCGCTTTGAAGGGGTTTGCCTGTCTCTATTGGCAATTCTCCCTACGCCCTCTTGCGTAAGCATGTGGCTTGTCTCTTGTCTGAGTAACCACGCGCGCACTCAACGGAGCCCGGAGATGGCAGACTTCGGCGCCGAGGGAGCGGGGGTTGCCCTCAGAAGGGTGTGGAACGGACAGGAAGGTCACAGAAATGACCACGAGCGATTCGAGCGGCTCAGTGGTGCGTCGCATCCTGCTGGGTTCGCAGCTCAGGAAGTTGCGGGAGTCACGAGGCATCACCCGCGAGGCCGCCGGATACTCGATCCGCGCCTCCGAATCGAAGATCAGCCGCATGGAGTTGGGCAGGGTGAGCTTCAAGGCGCGTGATGTCGAGGACCTGCTGACGCTGTACGGAGTGGCCGACGAGGCGGAGCGCGAGGCGCTGCTCGGCCTCGCCCGCGAGGCCAACGTCGCGGGGTGGTGGCACAGTTACGGCGATGTCCTGCCCGGCTGGTTCCAGACGTACGTCGGCCTGGAGGGCGCCGCCTCCCATATCGCGATCTACGAGGTGCAGTTCGTGCACGGGCTGCTCCAGACCGAGGGGTACGCCCAGGCCGTCGTCGTACGCGGCCAGCCGGGCGCCGTCGCCGCCGAGGTCGAGCGGCGCGTCTCGCTCCGCCTGGAGCGGCAGAAGCTCCTCGTCTCCGAGCGCGCGCCGCAGTTCCACGCCGTCCTGGACGAGGCCGCGCTGCACCGCCCGTACGGCGACGCCGACGTCATGCGCGGCCAGTTGCAGCACCTCATCGACATATCGGAACACCCCAATGTGACGCTTCAGGTGATGCCTTTCGCGCACGGCGGGCACGCGGGGGAGAGCGGCGCGTTCACCATGCTGCGCTTCCCGGAGTCGGATCTCTCGGACATCGTCTATCTGGAGCAGCTCACCAGCGCGCTCTATGTCGACAAGCGGGAGGAAGTCGCGCAGTACGAGCGGGTAATGGACCGGTTGCGCGCCGACAGTCTTTCGCCGGAAGGAACCCGCGAGTTGTTGCGGCGACTGCTTCAACTGGGCTAAGTCATAAGTAGGATGACAGCCCATCAGGAGCCCCGCGTCGGCGCGGGCCGCGCACTTTCCGTACTTCCCGCACTTCTCGTACTTCCCGTACCTCAGATAGGGATGGCATGTCCGACAACTCCTACCGCTCCTCCGGCTCCCCCGTCTCCTCCCGCACCTCCTACGCCTCTTTCAGCGAGCTGGCCTACCAGTACATCGATGGTGAATGGCGGGCCGGCAGCGGTTCCTGGGACATCGTCGACTTCAATCCGTACGACGGTGAGAAGCTCGCGTCCATAACCGTCGCGACGGTCGAAGAGGTCGATCTGGCCTACCGCGCGGCCGAGCGCGCGCAGCCGGCCTGGGGCGCCACCAACCCGTACCGCCGCCGCCTGGTCTTCGAGCGCGCGCTGCGCGTCATCGACGACCGCGAGGACGAGCTGGCCGCGGCGATCACGGCGGAGTGCGGCGGCACCGCCGTCAAGGCGGCCTTCGAGCTGCACCTGGTGCGGGAGTTCCTGCGGGAGGCCATCCACCTGGCGCTCCGGGCGGAGGGGCGCATCCTGCCGTCCCCGGACGATGGCAAGGAGAACCGCCTCTACCGGCTGCCGGTCGGCGTCGTCAGCGTCATCAGCCCGTTCAACTTCCCCTTCCTGCTCTCCGTGAAGTCGGTGGCCCCGGCGCTCGCCCTCGGCAACGCCGTCGTCCTCAAGCCGCACCAGAACACCCCGGTGTGCGGCGGCGGGCTGGTCGCCAAGGTCTTCGAGGAGGCCGGGCTGCCCGGCGGCGTGCTCAACGTCGTCATCACGGACATCGCCGAGATCGGCGACGCGCTCATCGAGCACCCGGTGCCGAAGGTCATCTCCTTCACCGGCTCCGACAAGGTCGGCCGCCATGTGGCGACCGTCGCGGCCGCGAATTTCAAGCGCGTCATCCTCGAACTCGGCGGCAACAGCGCCCTGATCGTCCTCGACGACGCCGACATCGACTACGCCGTGGACGCCGCCGTCTTCAGCCGCTTCATCCACCAGGGGCAGGTCTGCATGGCCGCCAACCGGGTGCTCGTGGACCGCAGGGTGGAGGCGGAGTTCACCGAGAAGTTCGTCGCCAAGGTCAAGACGCTCAAGGTCGGCGACCCGGGCGACCCGGCCACCCACATCGGCCCGCTGATCAACGCCGGACAGGCCGAGGCCGTCTCCTCCCTTGTGGAGCAGACCGTCGCCGACGGCGCGACGGCGCTGGTGCGCGGCACGGCCGACGGCACGCTCGTAGGGCCGTCCGTGCTGACCGGGCTGCCCGAGGGGTCGCCCGTACTGTGCCAGGAGATCTTCGGGCCGGTCGCGCTGCTGATCCCGTTCGACGGCGAGGACGAGGCCGTGCGCATCGCCAACGCCACGCCGTACGGGCTCAGCGGCGCCGTCCACACGGGCGACATCGAGCGGGGCGTGCGGGTCGCCAAGCGCATCGACACCGGCATGGTCCATGTGAACGACGGCACGGTCCACGACGAGGCGATCGTCCCGTTCGGGGGCGAGAAGCACTCCGGGGTCGGGCGGCTGAACGGCGACTCCATGGTGGACGCCTTCACCACCACCAAGTGGATCTCGATCCAGCACGGGCGGAGCCGCTTCCCGTTCTGACCGTTCTGACCGTTCTGGCCGTTCCGACGCCGGCTCACCGACGCCGGCTCACCGACGCCGGCTCACCGACGCCGGCTCACCGACGCCGGCTCATTGGTGCCGGCTCATCGACGCCGGCTCATGGACGTCGGCTCATGGACGTCGGCTCATCGGCGCCGGACGTCGGATCGCGGCGAATGAGGTCAGGATCTGGCCGCATGGGGTCCTACGGTGAGGGCATCGCAAGAGAGCCGATGAAAGGCGGACCCCATGCCCACCCACGTGATCGAGAACGACGTCACCGACGAACTCGGCACCCTGCTCGCCTTCCTGGAGGCCCAGCGCGGCGGGGTCCGCCGGGCGCTCATCGGCCTGAGCGACGAGCAGGCGGCCCAGCGCCCGAGCGCCGGCGAACTGTCCCTGTCCGGGCTGCTCAAGCATGTCGCGGAGACCGAGCTGACCTGGGTGGAGAACGCCAAGGAGGTGGAGAACTCGATCAAGCGCGACGAGTCCACCTGGCACCTGAGCTTCCAGCTGGAGGGCGCGGAGACCGTCGAGTCCATGCTGGCCTTCTGGGACGAGGTCGCCGCCGGGACCGAGGCGTACGTCCGCTCCCTGCCCAGCCTCGACGCCACCTTCCCGCTCCCCGCCGCCCCCTGGTTCCCGCCGAACGCCCGGCACTCGGCGCGCTGGCTGCTGCTCCACCTGATCGAGGAGACCGCCCGGCACGCGGGCCACGCGGACATCGTCCGCGAGTCGATCGACGGGAAGACGGCCTTCGAGCTGGTGGACCTGGAGGCCAAAGGCGCGGGCGGCGGCGAGGGCGCGGCCGGGTGACGACCGGACCTGACCGGAGGTGGGCACCGGCTCCGTCTAACCTGGTCGCGGGCGCAGGGCGGCCTGCGACAGGTTGAATGAGGAGTCGATGTCCGCGATCCGGCTGTTGGTCCTGGGCGCCGTCCGTCTGCACGGCAGGGCGCACGGCTATCAGGTCCGCAACGACCTCGAGAGCTGGGGCGCCCACGAGTGGTCCAACGCCAAGCCGGGCTCGATCTACCACGCGCTCAAACAGATGGCGAAGCAGGGACTGCTGCTCGCGCACGACATCGCCCCGAGTACGGTCGGCGGCCCGCCGCGCACCGAGTACGAGGTGACGGAGGCGGGCGAGGCCGAGTACTTCAAGCTGCTGCGCGAGGCGCTCACCACGCACGACGCCAAGGTGGACGTGTTGAGCGCCGGCATCGGCTTCATCGTGGACCTGCCGCGCGCGGAGGCCATCGGGCTGCTCAAGGAGCGGGTCGCGGCGATGGAGGGGTGGCACACCGAGGTGGCCCGGCACTGGACCCCGGCCGGGGACGAGGACTGGGGCCACATCGGCGAGATCATGGGGATGTGGCTGCACACCGCCGACAACGGCGCGCGGTGGACGCGCGGGCTGATCGAGCGCCTGGAGGCCGGGGCGTATGTGATGGCGGGGGAGGGCGACCAGTGGGCGGGGGTCCGGGAGGCGGAGGGTTCCGGCTCTTCCGGCTCGGGTTCCGCTTCGGGTTCCGCTTCCGGTCCTGGTTCCGGTTCCGGATCGTGTCCGCAGTAGCCCAAGTAGCAAGTACAGCTGTGTAATCAAGTTTGACTAGGGCTGGCCGAGGGGCTACCTTCCCCGGTTGGTAGTCAAACTTGATTACTTTCCGGAGAAGAGTTCGGGGAGAGTTCATTGACCGACACCGATCGCATGATCGTCGTCGAAGGACTGCGCAAGACCTATGGGGACAAGCCCGCGCTGGACGGCGTCGACCTGACCGTCCCGCGCGGCACCGTGCACGGACTGCTGGGCCCCAACGGGGCGGGCAAGACCACGGTCGTACGTATTCTCGCCACCCTGCTGCGGCAGGACGGCGGCAGGGCCGAGGTGGCGGGGTTCGACGTGCGGCGCGACGCCGACGCCGTACGCCACCGGATCGGCCTGCTCGGCCAGCACGCCGCCGTGGACGAGGAGTTGAGCGGCCGGCAGAACCTGGAGATGTTCGGCCGCCTCTACCACCTCGGCGCGCGGCGCGCCGCAGCCCGCGCGGACGAACTGCTGGACCGCTTCGGCCTGGGCGACACCGGGCGCAAGGCCGTGGCGCGGTACAGCGGCGGCATGCGCCGCCGCCTCGACCTCGCGGCCAGCCTGGTCCTAGCCCCGGACGTGCTCTTCCTGGACGAGCCGACCACCGGGCTCGACCCGCGCGGCCGCACCGAGGTCTGGAACGCGGTGCGTTCGCTGGTCGGCGGCGGTACGACCGTACTGCTGACCACCCAGTATCTGGAGGAGGCCGACCAGCTCGCCGAACGGATCTCCCTCCTCGACGCGGGCCGCGTCGCCGCCGAGGGCACCCCCGACGAGCTCAAGGCCCGGATCGGCGGCGACCGCGTCGACGTGGTCGTGCGCCGCGCCGACCAACTCGACGCCGCGGCCGCGGTGGTGACGGCCGCCGTACGGGCCGAGGCGGCGACCGACCCCGACGCCCGCCGGGTCAGCGCGCCCGTCGCCGATCGGGTCGCCGCGCTGGGCGAGACGCTGCGGGCGCTCGGCGCGGCCGGCGTCGAGGTGGAGGACATCGCGGTGCGCCGGCCGACGCTGGACGAGGTGTTCCTGCGCCTGACGGGCGCGGACGCCGCCCGCGCCGAGGAGGGGACGGCCGCATGACGAACTGGGTGCTCACCGACTCCTGGACCATGACCCGCCGCGGCCTGGCGCACCGCGCCCGGCGGCCCGTGCAGATGCTCGTCGGGCTCGCCTTCCCGGTGCTGATGCTGCTGATCTTCGCCTACTTCCTCGGCGGCGGCATGAGCGTTGCGGGCGGCGGCGACTACAAGGAATTCCTCATCCCCGGCATGTTCGCCCTCACCATGGCCTTCGGCCTGGAAGCCACCATGGTCGCCCTCACCCAGGACCTGAACCGGGGCGTCATCGACCGCTTCCGCGCCATGCCGATGGCCCCCTCTGCCGTGCTCGTCGGCCGCAGCGCGGACGACATGCTGGAATCGGCGGCGAGCCTCTTCGCGATGATCGGCGTCGGCCTGCTGATGGGCTGGCGCTGGCACAACGGCGTCGACGAGGCGCTGTACGCCGTGGGGCTGCTGCTTCTCCTGAGGTTCGCGATGCTCTGGATCGGCATCTACCTCGGCATGGTGGCCGGCAAGCCGGAACTCGTACAGGCCGTCCAGATCCTGATCTGGCCCGTCGGCTTCCTCTCCAACGTCTTCACCTCGGCCGAATCCATGCCGGGCTGGCTCGGCGCCATAGCCGAATGGAACCCCATGTCCGCCACCGCCACCGCCATCCGCGAACTCTTCGGCAACCCCGGCTGGAGCGGCGACTCCTGGCCCGCCGCCCACGCCCAACTCCTCGCCGTCGCCTGGCCGGTGGCGCTCCTAGCGATCTTCGGCCCGCTGGCGGTGCGGAGGTACCGGGGGCTGTCGCGGTGACGGGTGCCGGGCTGACGGCTGCCGGACTGACGGTCGCCGGGTTGACGGCTGCTGGGCTGGCAGCCGCCGGGTTGACGGCTGCCGGGCTCGTCACGGCTCGATGATGTCCCGCGGATCGATCTCGACGGGGAAGGGGACGCTCGTCCTGAGCTCGCTGCGAACCGGGTCGGCCCCGGTACCTCCGACGAGGTACCGGGGCCGCCGTGCGTACGGGACCGCGCCCCCCCCGCACGCGATCGGGGGCGATGCGGTCGTCAGTGGGGGATGCCCTCGATGATGTCGCGGGCGCCTTGGCGCAGCAGTTCGGCGCAGACGCGTGAGCCGAGTACGGCGGGGTCGTTCAGCGACTCGCCCCAGAAGTGGGCGTGCACGAACTTGCTCCCGTCGCGCGAGAACACCATGCCGCGCAGCGAGAGTTGTCCGTCGGGGTCTGTGGTGCAGTACCCGGCGATCGGGCTGTTGCAGTGTCCGCGCAGCCCGTGCAGCATGACGCGCTCGGCGGTGATCTCTTTCATGGTGCGTGCGTGGTTGAGCTGCTGGAGCAGGTAGGCGACGGCGTCGTCGTCCTTCCGGCATTCGAGGCCGAGCGCGCCGGCCCCGACCGCGGGCAGTACCTGGTCGACGGTGAAGACCTGCCGGCCGCGATCGGCGATGCCGAGACGTTCGAGTCCGGCGTGCGCGAGGATCATCGCGTCGAGCTTGGTGTCGATCGGGCGTTTGCCGTCGAGTTTCTCGACGCGGGTGCCGACCGCTCCGCGTACCCGAACGATGTTGAGGTCGGGGCGTACGCGGTTGATCTGCGCCTTACGGCGCACGGCCGAGGTCGCGACGGCGGCACCGGCGGGCAGGTCGTCGAGCGTCTGCGCGTCCGACCCTTCGGGGAAGAGCAGCACGTCGCGTACTTCTTCGCGGGGGAGGTAGGCGGCGAAGATCAGGCCGCGAGGCATGGGTACGTCGCCGGGGACGTCCTTGATGCAGTGCACGGCCATGTCGACCTGCCCGCGCTGCAACATGGTGTCGATTTCCTTGACGAACAGGCCCTTCCCGCCGAGTCGCGCGAGATCGCCTTGCCACTTGTCGGCTTCGGTCGTCACCGGCACGACGTCGATGTCGAGTTCGGGCTCGATCTTGCGCAGCAGGCCGGCGACCTGCTCGACCTGGGCGAGGGCCATGGGTGAACTACGGGTGCCGATGCGCAGTGGCCGGCCTGGGAAGTCGTTCATACCGCCCCTTCGTGTCGGGTCTCACGGTAGACCGGGCTGCCGGGGGTCTGGAGCGGTCCCACGATGCGCGCGGCTATCGCTGGATGCAGCATCGCTTTCGCCTCGGCGCGGCCTGCCCAGCGCCACGCGTCGAGTTCGTCGTGCTGCAATGTGATGCGGTCCGTGTCGGACTCGGTGAGCACCGGGCCGGCGAACAGGATTGCTATTCGGTCGTGGCGGCCAGGGTGGGTGGCTTGCAGCCACTCGATGGCGAACAGGTCGTGTTCCGTCACGTCGAGGTCGAGGCCGAGCTCTTCCCACACTTCTCGTCGAACGGCGTCGAGCGGGGACTCGTTCTGCTCGACGACGCCGCCAGGGAGGTGCCACGGGGCGGCGTCGCCCTTGTCGGGGTGGACGATGAGCAGATCATCGCTCGGGTTGGTGATGAGCACGGTGGCGGTCACGGGGTGGCCGGGGGCCGGAGACATTGCTCCTACCTTCTGTGTTGGCTCAGGGCGCGTGAACCCCGCCCCGTGCGTCACCACAGGGCGGGTCGTGGTGGTCTCTACGGGCGCGGGCGCGTCATGGGTAGCTCCCTTCGTCCGCGTGCCGGGTGGTTCCGCCTCGCCGCCGGGTCCTCGTGGGGTCACCGACGGGGAGGGGAGTTCAGGGGTGGCTGCGCGTGGCGAGCGTGTACAGGAGGGCGATGGCCGCGCAGCCGGCGAGCACGAGGAACGTTGCGAGCCCTCTCATGTGGCGTCGCCTCCCGCGGGCAGAGCGCGGGGCTGAACGACTTCGCCGGGGATGACCAGGCCGGCGTCGCCCGGAGGGTCCAGCGTCACGTAGTCGGCGCTGGTCCGGCGGTAGCGGGTGTGGCCCGTGTCCTGTGTGTGGCGGCGCATCCATTCCTCGGCCCAGTCCGGGCCGCCGGCGCGGATCGTCTCCCCACAATCGCGCTCTTCCCCTGTGACGCATGTGGCGCTGTACTCCGGATACGTGCTTGCATCCTGTTCGAACGTCCACGTCATGTACCGGAAAGTGCGGCTCATCGGCGGCGTCTCCTCATGATCTGTTCGGCCTCGGGGCCGAGGAGCCGCCGGAGGAGCCGGCTTTCGTCCGGCTTTCCCGAGGCGGTTTCGATGTCCTTGATCCGCAGCGCGATCCGCATCAACGCCGCGTCGTAATAACGGGGTTCGCTGTACCGAGCCGTCACGGCCATGTGCACCCGCCGCCGACTGGGCGACACAGTGCGCACCGGGCGGGAGAACTGGCCGTACAGCAACCACCACCGCTCTGCGCTGCGGCAGGCTCGGCGGAGACGGGCCAGCGGGGGATGCCTCACTGCTCGTTCCCGTTCGGGAGTTCGTTGGCGTTGTCGGCGCGCAGCTGTACGGAGGTGTCCGGCATGCCGTGCCCCGCGCGGCACTTGGCGCACCGGCACGGCGGGAAGGTGAAGGGGTCGGGCAGAGGGCTGTCCGGACCGAACCGAATGTTCGCGCCGTTCGGCACCAGGAGCGCACCGTTGACGCCCTGTTCTGCCATCAGCCGGGACAGCGCTTCCCGCGCTCGGCTCCTCACGAGAACAGCCACTTCATACGGCCCAACTCGGTCCGCACGCGCGCCAGAACGAGGCGGTCGGTGCGGCACTCGCTCTCAGCCGGCCACCATGCCGGGGCCATGCGCCATGCACCGCCCGATCGGAAGATGGCTTCAACAACAGTGTCGGCGCTACGAGTTCGAACGGCGGGGGTGCGTGTGCACATGGTCGCCACTCCTCATCTCCGCTGCCATGTAAGGCCGAAGCGGGCTGGGGAGTGCTCAGAATGCTCCTGAAGAGACGTACTCTGCAAGACTTCATGCGAAGTCGCTTCACCTTGTTGACGTGCATTGCAGGCCGCTCACGCAGGTGCTTTCATTTTGGGCGCGAGGGCGTTTCAGATGCGCGTAACGGGAAGGGGTGGGGGTATGTCGGAAGATCTGACCGGGCCGACTGGTTCGACGGTGCCGCGCAGGCAACTGGGGCGATATCTATCTGAACTTCGTGAGCAGGCTGGACTTACCGTCAAGCTGGCGGCGAAGGAGCTGGAGCGTTCCACGGCGACGCTGTGGCGGATCGAATCCGGTAGGACGTCGATCCGCAGTCATGAGGTCGAAGTCATGTGTCGGGTGTACGGAGCGCCATCGGACCTGACTGAAGCCTTGAAGGCCATCGCGAAGGAAACAAAGGCTCGGGGTTGGTGGCACGCCTATGGCGATGTGATCCCAGAGGGGTTCGACCTCTTCATCGGGCTTGAGGAAGCGGCGTCGCACCTTGATGTCTATGAATCCACGCTGATCCCTGGGTTGCTCCAAGCCGAGGAGTACGCGCGGCGCATCATCGAAGCGGGGCACCCGGACAAAGATCCAGCGGAAGTTGAGCGACGTGTACAGCTTCGGCTCAAGCGCCGGACGGCGCTCACCAGGGTAATCAACCCACCGCAAGTTTCAGTGGTCCTCTATGAGGCCGTGCTCAAGTGCCCAGTCGGCGGAAACCGAGTGATGGCGCGGCAACTGCGGCACCTGGCAACCCTCAGTGAGCTGCCCACTGTCACGGTCAAGGTCGTCCCCTTCGCCGCAGGACTGCACGAGGGCGTCATGTCCGGCCAGTTCACTGTCCTGCGGTTCCCCACAAGCGGGAACGGTAAGCCGACCGAACCGCCAACCGTTTTCGCGGACGGCTACACGGGCGACCTCTACCTGGACAGACCGACCGAGGTCGATCAATACGACATGGCATTCCGGGAAATTTCGAGTAAGGCGCTATCCGAAGAGACGTCACGGCGTCTGATTATCGAAACGGCGGAAAACTATGAGGGCTGACCTGGCTGGCACAAAGTGGCGAAAGTCCAGCTACAGCAATTCAAACTCCAACTGCGTTGAATGGGCACCCGCCGTCGCCGCTACCGGCGTCGTTCCCGTCCGTGACAGCAAGGACCCGAACGGCCCCGTCCTTGCTGTCTCCCCCGCCGCGTGGTCCGCGTTCGTCGCGTTCGCGGCCCGTAGCGAAGCCTGATTCGTCGCCAACGTAAGAACGCCCCGCACCGGCGTGTAGCCGGTGCGGGGCGTGGTTGTCAGCGGGCGGCGGCGGGCCTGCCACAGGGGGAGTAGCGGGCTGGCGACCAGGGCGCCGAGGCTAGGAAGTCGCCCCGCGTGCGCGGGGACCACAGTCCGGCCACCAGCACTGGACGCTCGCCGACGGGACCACCCCCGCGTGCGCGGGGAGCACATCTACCCGCACGCCAATGTGCTGCCCGAGTCGGGACCACCCCCGCCTGCGCGGGGACCACATCTCGACGACCGTGGATCGGTACGGGCATCTGGGACCACCCCCGCCTGCGCGGGGACCACCTCTACGTGGAGCAGGGCCTCAAGCCCCGGAAGGGACCACCCCCGCGTGCGCGGGGAGCACCGCCGATGCGGCGGCTGCGGGACCCAGTACGGGGGACCACCCCCGCGTGCGCGGGGAGCACAGCACGTGGGGGTTCCCCGGCGACCGCCAGCGGGGACCACCCCCGCGTGCGCGGGGAGCACGTTCTGCGCATTTCCTGATCAGTGCTTCGGATGGGACCACCCCCGCGTGCGCGGGGAGCACGGCACCCGCATCGGCGACAAGCCGGTCAAGACGGGACCACCCCCGCGTGCGCGGGGAGCACTCGGCCAGCGGGGCCAGGCTGCGCGCGGCCTCGGGACCACCCCCGCGTGCGCGGGGAGCACCTGGCGAGCGAGGGAGACCGGAGTAGCTCGCGGGGACCACCCCCGCCTGCGCGGGGAGCACCTGCTCGCCCCGCTGGGCGGCGGGTGGCGCCTGGGACCACCCCCGCCTGCGCGGGGACCACGGTGCCGCAGCGCTGCGCGCGGCGCTGGCGGAGGGACCACCCCCGCCTGCGCGGGGACCACTTGAGTTCGTGGCGCGTCGAGAAGTGCAGCAGGGGACCACCCCCGCGTGCGCGGGGAGCACAGGCGGCGACCTGCGACGTTACGCGGGCCGACAGCGGTTTTTACCCACTTCCGCAGAACCCGGCATATGGGGTGAAGGCATAGATTGGTGCGGCCTCCCCGTGAGCGAAAGCAGGGGCCAGTATGCACCGGGCCCACGTCTACCGCTGGGAAAGCTCGCCCACGGCAATCGCCGCCCCGGCAACCCCCGTCAGGACTGCGGCCGTAGACAGCGAGCCTTTTCCAACCCCAGGGAACTCGCACGGTGCCGGCGGCGTCCCGATAGCCCTTGTCGGCCCGGCAATCCACCCCGGCCCCCGCCAGGGCGCCGATGATGCCGTGGGTTCGCGCGGCCTTGATGTCGTGGACAGATCCCGGCGGCGCGGGCGAGGCCCACAGCAACCGTCCTGCCGGTTGTTGTGGGCCTCGGCGACGTACCGGTAGGCGGTGGTGGTGCCCGTACCGAATCCGGTGGCGAGCTGGGCGTAGGTATGGCCGCACCGTAGATGAGCCGGCACGAGCAGTGCCTGCCGTCCGGGGGCCGGCCGGCGCCATCGTGTTCCTTGCGCAAGACGACGTGCGGTCAACTCACGAAGTGCTCGGCGCCGATCACGAGCGCGGGGCGGTGGTCGAAGCGGCACCGATCCATTCGTGTCCGCCTCGTGCTCGGCCACCTGTGAGCCGGGCGCGAGCCGGACCCCGGTCGAGCTCGCGGCTCAGGGCCGACTCGGATTCCTTCCGGTGTGCTCAGCTGTGTTCAGCGAGGGGCAGTGCCGCCCGGGGCCTCTGCGCCCAGGAGCGTGAGTAGCCCGGGGAATCTCTTCTCGAGGTCCGCGCGTCGTAGTCGGATGCCCTTGCGGTTGCCGTAGTCGATCTCGTCGATGAGACCTGCCTCGCGCAGGGCCCGGAAGTGGTGGGTCTGGGTCTGCTTCGAGATCGGCAGATTGAACGAGTTGCAGCCCCGCTCACTGTCGCTGCGGTCGGCGGCCAACTCCATCATCACCGTACGACGGTGCTCGTCGGCGAGGGCGCGAAACACCGCACCCAGATCGAGCGCATCGGCCTCCGGGCCGACCAGGTTCCTCCCGGCCACGCGGCACCCCCTTCAGGTACGGCTTGCATCATACCTCAAGGGTGTGCTCCACTGAGGTACGAAATTGATCGTACCTTGACCCGGTGGCACTGCCCCGTGCCGCCGTTCCCTGAGCCCCGGCCCGGCACTCGCCGCGGACCTGGTCATCGACACTCCTAGAGGTCATCGTCATGAAGAAGCCCGAAGTGCTGATAGTCGGCGCCGGAATCGCAGGGCCCGCACTCGCGTACTGGCTGTCCCGGAACGGATACCGGCCGACGGTCGTCGAACACGCCCGGCAGCTGCGCTCCGGCGGTAGCGCGATCGTCGTGAAGGGGCCCGCGATCCCGGTCGCCGAGCGCATGGGCATCCTTCCGCAGCTTCGCGGGCTCGCCACCCGCAATCGGACGCTGACCCTGCTCGACCCCGGCGGCAGGCGGATCCTGCAATCTCCGCTCACCTCGGACAAGAATCCGACGGTCGAGGTGACCCGAGCCGACCTGTCCGAGGTGCTCCACCGGTCGGCGCAGACCGAGGCCGAGTTCTTGTTCGACGACACGATCACCGCCCTCGACCAGGATGAAGGCGGGGTGGACGTCACCTTCCGGCGGTCCGCGCCACGTCGCTTCGACCTGGTAGTCGGTGCCGACGGGATGCACTCCACCGTACGGCGCCTGGTGTTCGGACCCGAGCGGCAGTTCGTGAGCGACCTGGGCCTGTACGGCGCGACCGTCCCGTTGGAACCCGACGCCATCGAGGACCCGAGCGAGATGACGATGCTGACCGTGCCGAACCGGATGCTGGTCGTCCATCCCTCGCGGACCACCCCGCTCGCGATCTTCACCTTCCGGGCAGCACGGCTAGCGCCCCACGACCGCAAGAACATCGCCCTTCACAAGCAGACCGTGGCCGACGCCTACGCCGACGTGCGGTGGCGGGCACCGGAACTCGTGGCGGCGTACCTCGACCACCCGGCTCCGTTCTTCGACCCCCTGACCACCGTCCGGATGCCCTCGTGGTCCCGCGGACGGGTCGTACTGCTCGGGGACGCGGCGGCGGCGACAGCCCTGCTGGGCGACGGGTCCAGCATGGCGATGGCGGGCGCGTACGCCCTCGCGGAAGAGCTCGCCGCCCATCCCGGTGATCACGCCCGCGCCTTCACCGCCTACGAGTCGCGGCTCCGCCGTGAGGTAGGCCCGCGGCAGCGACGCGTCGGCCTGCTCTCCAGACTCATGGTGCCCCGCACCCGGCCGGGCCTCGCTGTGCGCAACACCGTGGGCCGCGCGGTCGGTCGCACGAACCGGGTCGCCTCTCGCGAAGCCGCGAACCGGTAGTCCGGGCCCGCACCGACCGGTCACCGGTCGGTGCGCAGCTCCGCGGTAGCTCTCAGCCGTGTCGGCGCCGCCATGTCCGACGAGCCCGGCGTCTCAAGCTGCGGCAACGTCAGCACAGAGGCAATGTCGGCACAGCGGCAATGTCGGCACAACAGCCCCCAGGCCGGAATCCGTTGCCTCGGCGAGCAAGCCATGGCCGCCCTGAAGGGCCGGCGCCGAGTCACCGCCATCGTGAAGACCATCGCAGAACGGGGTGCCGGTGTGCGTCCTGTGGCCAGCAGGCGCAACGCGCTGACCACGCGCGAAGGCCCCCGCGAAGGGCCCCCAACGCCGCTCAGTGATGGAACGCCGTAGCCACGCCCTCCGGACGGTCCAACGGGCCGGGCTGGCGACGGAGTTCGGGGAGGAGTTGGGTGAGGTCCTGGATGAAGAGGTCGGCCAGGTCGTGGGTGAAGCCGTTGCGGCACACGATGCGCAGGACGGAGAGGTCCTCCCGGTTCGCCGGGAAGGTGTAGGCGGGGACCAGCCAGCCGCGTTCACGTAGGCGGCGGGAGACGTCGAAGACGTCGTAGTTCTCCACGCCGTCGGCCGTCGTGAAGGCGAAGACCGGCAGTTCGTCGCCGCGCGTCAGGAGGCGGAAGTCGCCCAGTTCCTCGATGTGTCGGGCCAGCGACATCGCCACGTCGCGTGCCATCTGCTGCACGGCACGGAAGCCGTCGCGGCCCAGCCGCAGGAAGGTGTAGTACTGGGCAGCCACCTGCGCGCCGGGGCGGGAGAAGTTCAGGGCGAAGGTCGGCATGTCGCCGCCCAGGTAGTTGACGCGGAAGACCAACTCCTCCGGGAGCGCCTCCTTGTCCCGCCACAGCGCCCATCCCACCCCTGGGTACACCAGCCCGTACTTGTGCCCGGACGTGTTGATGGAGGCGACGCGCGGCAGCCGGAAGTCCCAGGTCAGCTCCTCGTCGAGGAAGGGCGCGATCATCGCGCCGGACGCGCCGTCCACGTGGACCGGCACATCGAGGCCCGTACGCTCCTGCAACGCGTCCAGCGCCGCGCACACGTCGGCCACCGGCTCGTACGAACCGTCGAAGGTCGAGCCGAGGACGGTGACGACGCCGATGGTGTTCTCGTCGCACAGTTCGGCCGCGGCGGCCGGGTCGAGGTGGTAGCGGTCGCCCTCCATGGGGACCTGGCGCGCCTCGACCTCCCAGAAGGTGCAGAACTTCTCCCAGCAGACCTGGACGTTCGCGCCCATCACCAGATTGGGACGGGCCGTCGCCGGGTAACGGTCGGCGTTCCGCTGCGCCCAGCGGCGCTTGAACGCCATGCCGGCCAGCATGCACGCCTCACTGGAACCGGTCGTCGAACAGCCCACGGCCGACAGCGGATCGGGCGCGTGCCACAGATCGGCGAGGATCGTCACGCACCGCTGCTCCAGCTCGGCCGTGCGCGGGTACTCGTCCTTGTCGATCATGTTCTTGTCGCGGCACTCGGCCATCAGCACGCCCGCCTGCGTCTCCATCCACGTGGTGACGAACGTCGCCAGATTCAGCCGGGAGTTGCCGTCGAGCATCAGCTCGTCGCGGACGAACTGGTACGCCGTGGACGGCGCGACCGGGCCGTCCGGCAGCCGGTGCCGCGGCGGCTTCGCCGCCATCCCGCCCACCGGGTCGGCCTCCCCATAGAAGGGGTTGACCGAGTAGCCGTGCTTGTCGGAAGTGTCCTTCGATGCGTCCGATCCCTTGTGAGGTGCCATTCGCTGCGGCTACCCCTCAACCGCGACCGGCAGACCCGGCCGACCCGTCCTTGATGGCGCGGGAGAACTTCACCACCCGCTCCGCCTGGATACGGGCCGCCGTACGCGCCTCGTCGTCCACCGGCGTGTCCGGGCCGCCGACATGCGACGTTCCGTACGGATTGCCGTCCGCGAACTTCGCCGGGTCCGTGTAGCCGGGGGCCACGAGGATGCCGCCGAAGTGGTGGACCGTGTTGTAGAGGGCCAGCAGCGTGGACTCCTGGCCGCCGTGCTTCGTGGCGCTGGCGGTGAAGCCGCTGTAGACCTTGTCGGCGAGCCTGCCCTCCTGCCAGAGCCCGCCGAGCGTGTCGATGAACTGCTTGAGCTGCGAGGCGATATTGCCGTAGCGGGTGGGCGAGCCGAAGATCACGGCGTCCGCCCAGAGCATGTCGTCCGGGACGACCTCGGGGATGTCCGCGGTGGCCGCGGCGTTCTCGGCCCACGCCGGGTTCGAGTCGATGGCCGCCTGCGGGGCCAGTTCCGCCGCCCGGCGCAGCCGGACCTGGGCGCCCGCCCGCTCGGCGTCGTCCGCGATCTGCCGGGCGAGGGCGGCGACGGTGCCGGTGGCGGAGTAGTAGATGACGGCGACGTTCACGGGGGTGGCCATGCGCTTGCCTCCTGCGGGCCGAGCCTTCGGACCTGCTTCCGCGCGCGTTCGACGCGTGCGTCCGCTCATACACGATCGCGACAATACGTGCAGAAAGGGCATTCGGCGCGTCCGCCGCGGGACCCGGGCCTGGGCCTGGGCCTGGGCTTGGGCTTGGGCTTGGGCCTGAGCCTGGGCTTGGGCCTGAACCCGGGTCCCCCGCGTGCGGCCCCTTCAGCGGCGCGCGTGAGCCGGCTGGAGCGCTGCCCGGTGCTCGGCGACCGCCCGCCCGGTGTCCTCAGCGACCAGCTCGGCGTTGATCTGCACGGCAGCGCCCGCCCCCGCCGCCGCGGCCGCGCCGACCTGGGCGGCCGGGTCGATGACGTTGCCCGCGGCCCACACCCCCGGCACCTCGGTACGGCCGCCCGCCTCCGTCGGCACGTACACGCCGATCCCGGCGGGGTGCTCCGCCGGCCGCAGCCCGAGCCCGGCCAGGAAGTCCGCGCGCGCCGCCATCCGCGGCCCGACCACCAGCGCCTGGCGCTCGACGACCGTGCCGTCGGCCAGCCGCAACCCGGTGAGGCGGTCGTCCGCGACCTCCAGGGCGGCCACCTCGCCGCGCACCACCCGGATGCCGCGGGCGGCCAGCTGCTCCGCCTCCTCGTCGGACGGCTCCGGATTGGTGTGGAGGAAGAACGTGATGTCGTCGCTCCACTGCCGGAGCAGCAGCACCTGGTGCATCGCCATCGGGCCGCTCGCCAGCACGCCGATCGCCTGGTCGCGGACCTCCCAGCCGTGGCAGTACGGGCAGTGCAGCACGTCCCGGCCCCACCGGTCGCGCAGCCCGGCCACGTCCGGCAGCTCGTCGGTCAGGCCGGTGGCGACCAGCAGCCGGCGCGCCCGGACCGTACGCCCGTCGGCCGTCGTCACCTCGAACCAGCCATCGCCGCCATCGCCGTCATGGCCGCTGCCGACATCGCCGCCGACCCGCTTGGCGTCCGTGACCTCGCCGGTCACCACGTGCGCGCCGTAGCGGCGGGCGTCCGCACGGCCGCGCTCCAGCAGCTCGGCCGGGGGGATGCCGTCCAGGGCCAGCAACCCGTGCACACCTTCGGCCGGGGCGTTGCGCGGCGCGCCCCCGTCGATCACCAGCACCGACCGCCGGGCCCGCGCGAGCGTCAGCGCCCCGCTCAGTCCGGCGGCGCCCCCGCCGATCACCACTACGTCATAGCTCGTCATCAACTGCTCGGTCACCATGACCACCTCCTTGCCGCGACCATGCGCCGAGCGTCGCGATGACGACAAACCCTGTTGCTGATAACGCAAAACGGACCGGGCGGGTCCGCGGTGCGGTGCGGACCCGCCCGGAAACGGCGCTGCTCAGTTCCCGGCGGCGCTCAGCCCTCGGTCGTACTCAACCCGCGGCCGTACTCACCCCTTGGGTGTGATCACCACCGCCGTGCCGTACGCGCACACCTCCGTGCCGACATCAGCCGCCTCCGTGACGTCGAATCGGAACATCAGCACCGCGTTCGCGCCCCGCGCCTTCGCCTGCTCCACCAGCCGGTCCATGGCCTGGTTGCGGGTCTCGACCAGCGTCTTCGTCAGGCCCCGCAGCTCGCCGCCGACCAGCGACTTGAGGCCGGCGCCGATCTGGCTGCCCAGGTGGCGCGAGCGCACCGTCAGCCCGAAGACCTCACCGATGACGCGCTCGACGTGGTAGCCGGGGACGTCGTTCGTGGTCACCACCAGCACGTCGGACTTCTGCTGCTGGCCGCCGCCAAATTCCTCGATGCCCATCGCATCCACCTCCTGCCGGACATGCTGGCCGCGCGCCGCCGTTCGCGCACCCCTTCATACGGCCGTTCGCGCCGAGGGGCCGCCGGGTGCCGGATACCGGTCGCAAGCGACCGATATCAGCTGGAAGAGAGTCGGAGTCCGGCCGGAACCCAGCCGGAACCCATCTGGAACCAAGGCGGCCCGATGGGCGTTGATAGCTTTGGGCCGCACACTGAACACCAGTCCTGCCCCTTCGCCTGCGGCCGGGCCTCGCACGAGCCTGAGCCCTCGACCCAGGAGCCCTTCACCCGTGATGACTCTCGCGCTCGGCCCTCAATGGCTGGACCCGGACTTTCTGATCGACAAGGTCGGTCTGATCGGCCTCCTGGTCATCGTCTTCGCCGAGTCCGGCCTGCTCATCGGCTTCTTCCTGCCGGGGGACTCGCTGCTGTTCACCGCCGGGCTGCTGGTGACCACGGGCAAGCTGTCCACCCCGCTGTGGGTGGTCTGTCTGCTCGTCGCCCTCGCGGCGGTCCTCGGCGACCAGGCCGGGTATCTCTTCGGCCGGAAGGTCGGACCGGCGCTGTTCAAGCGGCCCGACTCCAAGCTCTTCAAACAGGAGAACGTGGAGAAGGCCCACGAATTCTTCGAGAAGTACGGGCCCAAGTCGCTGGTGCTCGCCCGTTTCGTGCCGATCGTCCGCACCTTCACCCCGATCATCGCGGGCGTGAGCCGGATGAACTACCGCTCGTTCATCATCTTCAACATCATCGGCGGCACGCTGTGGGGCGTGGGCGTGACCCTGCTCGGCGCCGCGCTCGGCGGCATCGAGCTCGTCCACAAGAACATCGAGGCGATGCTCGTCCTCATCGTGCTGATCTCCGTGGTGCCGATCGCGATCGAGTTCCTGCGGGCCCGCTCCAAGGCCAAGAAGGCCGCCGCCGCGAGCATCGCCGACCCGTCGGCGCCGGCGCCGACGCTGTCGTCGGGGGCGTCGGCGGGGTTCCCGGGCGCCCAGCCGCCGACCCCGCCGCCGGCCACCGGGCGCGGGCGACACGCCAAGCGCTGACGCCCGGCCGGAAGTCGCCGCCCCCGTTCCGCCTCCGCTTCATCACCCGACACCCTCGCCTCGTACGGCCCCTGTCTTACCGATCCATTGCCCCCGAGTGAGGAAAACGGGCCGGGGATCAGGCATCGTGTCCCTGAAAGCAGTCAGGAGGCGGGCAAGGAGCGAGTGGTGGCGGAACGGCAGCGTGGCGACAGCGGCTCGGAGGCCGAGGCACCCGAGGACCGCAAGCCGCAGTCGGACGAGGCGGGCAGCGCGTTCACGTCGCCGCTCGGCATCCCGATACCGCCGCCGCCCGAGGACGAGCACCCCACCTCCGAGTTCGCCATCCCCAAGGGCCTCGCCGTCGAGGTGGAGCCCGAGCCCGAGGGCTCCGCCTTCACGGCCCCGGCCGGCACCACGCCCAGCGCCAGTACGACCCAGGGCACGCTCTTCCCCGCCTTCACCCCGCCGCACGGCATCCCCATGGTCCAGCTGACCAAGGAGGTGCCCTGGCAGGACCGGATGCGCACCATGCTGCGGATGCCGGTCAGCGAGCGGCCCGTGCCCGAGCGCGTCGACAAGCAGGACGAGTCCGGGCCCGCCATCCCGCGCGTCCTCGACCTCACCCTGCGCATCGGCGAGATCCTGCTCGCGGGCGGCGAGGGCGCCGAGGACGTGGAAGCGGCCATGTTCGGCGTCGCGCACGCCTACGGGCTCGAACGCATCGAGCCCACCGTCACCTTCACGCTGCTGTCGATCTCGTACCAGCCCTCGCTGGTCGACGACCCGCTGACCGCCAGCCGGACCGTGCGCCGCCGCGGCGTGGACTACACCCGGCTGTCCGCCGTCTACCGCCTCGTCGCGGCCATCACCTCGCGGGGGCTCACCCTGGAGGAGGCGTACCGGGGCCTGGCCGAGATACGCCGCAACCGCCACCCGTACCCCGGCTGGGCGCTCACCATCGCCTCCGGGACGCTGGCGGGCGCGGCGAGCATGCTCGTCGGCGGCAACGCCCTCGTCTTCGTCGCGGCGGCCGTCGGCGCGATGCTCGGCGACCGGCTGGCGTGGCTGGCGTCGGGGCGCGGACTGCCCGAGTTCTACCAGTTCGTGGTCGCGGCCATGCCGCCCGCCGCGATGGGCATGACGCTCAGCATCGCCCACGCCGACGTGCAGGTGTCCGCCGTCATCACCGGTGGGCTCTTCGCGCTGATCCCCGGAAGAGCGCTGGTCGCGGGCGTACAGGACGGGCTGACGGGCTATTACATCACCGCCTCCGCCCGCCTCCTGGAGGTCATGTACCTGATCGTCGGCATCGTCATAGGGGTGCTCACCGTGCTCTACTGCGGGCTCCAGTTCAGCCCGCGGCTCAACCCCGAACAGGCGCTGCGCCAGTACGACGTGCCCGTCGTGCAGATCATCGCGTCGATGCTGCTGGCCCTGTCCTTCTGCGTCCTGCTCCAGCAGGAACGGCACACCGTACTGTTCGCGACGTTCAACGGCGGCATCGCCTGGATCGTCTACGGCTCGCTCGCCAACGTCGCCGACCCGAAGCTCAACCCGGTGGCCGCCACCACCATCGCGGCCGGCGTCGTCGGCCTCTTCGGCCAGCTGCTCTCCCGCTACCGCTACGCGTCCGCGCTGCCGTACGTCACCGCGGCCATCGGCCCCCTGCTGCCCGGCAGCGCGACCTACTTCGGGCTGCTCAACTTCGCCCGCGGCGACCTCGGCCCCGGCGTCGCCTCACTGATCAAGGCCGCCTCGCTGGCCCTGGCCATCGCCGTCGGCGTGAACCTCGGCGGCGAAGTGGCCCGGCTGTTCCTGCGCGCGCCCGGCGTGGAGGCGGTCGGCGCGGGCCGCCGCGCCGCCAAGCGCACCCGCGGCTTCTGAGCCACTCGCATTTCAAACCTTGTTCGGGCGCGTACGGGCGTACGGGTTCCCGCACCCCGGCGCGTATGGTCCCGGGCGCGCGTTCCCGTGCCCCGGCGCGTACGGGTGTGCGTACCGCCATACGCGCGCGGGGCGCGGCGCTCGTGACAAGCGCCGCGCCCCGCGCGCGTACCGGTAAAAAACCCGCTCAGTGGTGCGAGCCGCCAGCGGCCTCAAGGCGCTTGTAGGAAGCCTCGATCTCGGCCTCGGCCTCGGAACGGCCCACCCAGTCGGCGCCCTCGACGGACTTGCCGGGCTCCAGGTCCTTGTAGACCTCGAAGAAGTGCTGGATCTCCAGGCGGTCGAACTCCGAGACGTGGTGGATGTCACGGAGGTGCTCCACGCGCGGGTCGGACGCCGGGACGCACAGCAGCTTGTCGTCGCCGCCGGCCTCGTCCGTCATCCGGAACATGCCGATGGCGCGGCACTTGATGAGGCAGCCGGGGAAGGTCGGCTCATCGAGGATGACCAGCGCGTCCAGCGGGTCGCCGTCCTCACCGAGCGTGTTCTCCACGAAGCCGTAGTCGGCCGGGTAGCTGGTCGAGGTGAAGAGTCGACGGTCGAGGCGGATGCGACCGGTCTCGTGGTCCACCTCGTACTTGTTCCGCGAACCCTTCGGGATCTCGATGGTGACGTCGAACTCCACGGGTGGCTCCTCCATGATCAACACATACGTCTGGTGATTAAGTGTCCCCCACGCAGGTGTGTGGTGGCGAAAGGGGCTGGTCCGAGGTGGTCGAGGCCAGATCGTGGCAGATCAGGTGGTGGCAGGACGCCACCAAGGCCCAGCGGGCGACATGGCGGTACACGGCCGCGGCCGCTGTGATCGGCCTGTTCGCCGCGGGCGGCGCGGTCGCGCTCGCCGGGCCCTGGGACTCCGGGCAGCGCGCGGCCGAGCGCGCGCACGCCGCCGCCGGACCGGCCGCGGGTGGCGAGAATCACTCCAAGCACCCCGCCGGCGCGCCCCCCGTGCTGGCCGCGCTGGGCGAGGCGGGCGGCCCGGAGGCCGTGCCGCCGCCCACCGGCGCGGGCCTCGCCGACACCCTCGAACCGCTGCTCAAGGACGACGCGCTGGGCTCGAAGCCGTCGGCCGCCGTCGTGGACGTGGCCACCGGCAAGCAGCTGTTCGGTTCCGGCCAGGGCCAGGCGTCCACCCCCGCCTCCACCATCAAGCCCGCCATCGCCGTCGCCGCCCTCTCCGCGCTCGGCCCCGACCACCGCATCCCCACCACCGTGGTGCGCGGCAAGGACGGCATCGTGCTGGTCGGCGGCGGCGACCCGACCCTGACCGCGCACGCCGTGCCGACCGGGCTGGGCAGCCACACCCCCGCCAGCCTGCGGAAACTGGCCGACGACACGGCCCGCGCGCTCAAGGCCGGCGGCGTCCGCAAGGTCCGGCTCGGCTACGACACCTCGCGCTACTCCGGCCCCGGACGGCACCCCATAGGGCTCAACGAGAACGTCGCCCTCGTCACCCCCCTGATGGCCGACGAGGGGCGGCGGGACGACTCCGACCACGGCCCCGCCGACCGCTTCACCGACCCCGCCCGCGCCGCCGCCGACACCTTCGCCTCGATGCTCCGCGACCGCGGCGTCGCCGTGGACGGCGACCCGTCCGCCGCCAAGGCCGACGCGAAGGCCGAACGGGTGGCCGCCGTCGAGTCCATGCCGCTGTCCGCCCTCGTCGAGCGGGCCCTGACCAACAGCGACAACGACATCGCCGAGGCGCTCGCCCGGCAGACCGCCCTCGCCAAGGGCCGCCCCGCGAGCTTCGCGGGCGCCTCCGAGGCCGTCACCGGGCAGCTCAAGACGCTGGGGCTGCCGCTGGACGGCGTCCACATCGCCGACGGCAGCGGCCTCGACCGCGACGACCGGGTCTCCCCGGCGCTCCTCGCCCAGGTGCTCGTACGCGCCGCCGACCCGCGCCGCCCGGAGCTGCGCCCCGTCCTCACGGGCCTGCCCATCGCCGGATTCAGCGGCACCCTGCGCGGCCGCTACGACCAGGACTCGCCCGGCCGGGGCGTCGTACGGGCCAAGACCGGCACCCTGACCGGCGTGAACACCCTGGCGGGCATGGCCGTGGACGCCGACGGGCGGCTCATGGCCTTCGCCTTCATGACCCGCGGCGCGGCCTCCGGGGACGCCGCCCAGCACTCCCTGGACCGGCTCGCGTCGGCGGTGGCCAACTGCGGCTGCCGGTGACGCGGACGGCCGGGCCGCGCCGGCCCGTCCCCCACGGGGATCCGGTGAGGTGAACCCACCCATTCGCTGTCCCACCGCCGGACTGCCACGTACGGTGAAGTCATGACGAGCATCGGTGGTGCGGAGATGGTCGACTGGAATCTCGCGGTGGCGACCGCGACCCGGCTGGTGAGGCCGGGGCCCGAGGTGAGCCGCGACGAGGCGCGGGCCATCGTCGCGGAGCTGCGCAGGCACGCCAAGTCCTCCGAGGAGCACGTACGGGCCTTCACCCGGATGGTTCCGGCGGGCGACGACGGGGGCGACACCCCGGTCCTGGTCGTGGACCGGGCGGGCTGGATCAGGGCCAACGTCGCCGGGTTCCGCGCGGTGCTCAAGCCGCTGCTGGAGAAGATGCAGGAGCGCCGCGGCACCACGCCCGGCGGGGCCGTGCTCGGCGCGGTCGGCGGCAAGGTGACCGGCGTGGAGCTGGGCATGCTGCTGTCCTTCCTCGCCTCCCGGGTCCTCGGCCAGTACGAGACCTTCGCCCCGGCCACCCGCGATCTGCCCGGCTCGGCCACCGGCGGCGGGCGGCTGCTGCTCGTCGCGCCGAACATCGTCCACGTGGAGCGCGAGCTGGAGGTGGACCCGCACGACTTCCGGCTCTGGGTCTGCCTGCACGAGGAGACGCACCGCACGCAGTTCACGGCCGTGCCCTGGCTGCGCGACCACATCGAGGGCGAGATCCAGTCGTTCCTCGGCGAGACCGAGGTCGACCCGGCCACTCTCCTGGAACGTTTCCGCGAGGCCGCCCAGTCGCTGACCGGCAACCGGCCCGACGACGCCGTCGACAGCGGCGGGCGCTCCATCGTGGAACTGGTCCAGACCCCGGCCCAGCGCGAGATCCTCGCCCGCCTCACCGCCGTGATGTCGCTGCTGGAGGGGCACGCGGACTACGTGATGGACGGCGTCGGACCGGACGTGGTGCCCTCGGTCGCCGAGATCCGCGAGAAGTTCCAGCGGCGGCGCGCCAGCGGAGCCGGCCGGCTCGACGCGGCGCTGCGCAAGCTGCTGGGCCTCGACGCCAAGCTCCGCCAGTACCGGGACGGGGAGCGGTTCGTACGGGCCGTCGTGGACGAGGTCGGTATGGACGGTTTCAACCGGGTCTGGACCTCCCCGAACACACTCCCGACCAAGGCGGAGATCGCCAAACCGGCGGACTGGGTCGCGAGGGTGCACCGTAGAGCAGAGTCGTGAACTGGGAACGCCCTCGGCAGGAGAACGCCCCCGGTAATCACCCGTCCGAGGGACCGTGGGCCGTGGGCGGGCGTGCGATGCTCGGAGAGTAGCTCGTCTCTGTCACCATCTACACACTCAGCGTGACTGAGGCTCGAAGCTCATCCGCTCCGAGGCATCTCCAATTGAACGATTGGAAACGGACATGGGTCCCCATCCAGCGGTCGCCGCGATACGCCTGGCGGTCCGCCGCGTACTCCACGACGTCCTCAACGACCTCACCAGTCACTCCGCGCCGCAAGCGTCCCGGACGCCCCGAGCGCCCCTGACGCCACAGGCCCCCGGCCCCGTGCCGGCCGGCCCGGCAGCGGCCGCCCCCGGCCGCCGGCCGCTCGTCCTCGTCGCCTGCTCCGGCGGCGCCGACTCCATGGCACTCGCCTCCGCCCTGGCCTTCGAGGCCCCCAAACTCGGCATCCGGGCCGGCGGCGTCACCGTCGACCACGGCCTCCAGTACGGCTCCGACATCCGCGCCGCCGAGGTCGTCTCCCGCCTCACCGCCATCGGACTGGACCCCGTCGAGTCCGTCACCGTCACCGTCGGCCGGGACGGCGGCCCCGAAGCAGCCGCCCGCGACGCCCGCTACGCCGCGCTGAACGCCGCCGCGGAGCGCCACGGCGCCGCCGCGGTCCTGCTCGGCCACACCCGCGACGACCAGGCCGAGACGGTCCTCCTCGGCCTCGCCCGCGGCTCCGGTACCCGCTCGCTCTCCGGCATGGCCGTGGCCTCCGGCGACGGCCGCCGCTACCGCCGCCCGTTCCTCAGCCTGGACCGCCAGACGGCCCGCCGCGCCTGCCTGGTCCAGGCGCTGCCCGTATGGGACGACCCGCAGAACGCGGACCCCGCCTTCACCCGCTCCCGCGTGCGCCACGAGGCCCTGCCGGTCCTGGAAAAGGCGCTCGGCAAGGGCGTCGTCGAGGCGCTGGCCCGTACCGCGCAGCTCTCCCGCGACGACGCGGACGCGCTGGACGGCTGGGCCGCCGACGCCGAGGCGTCCGTGCGGACCGAGAGCGGCGACCTCGACACCGCCCGCCTCTACCGCCTCCCGGCCGCCGTGCGCCGCCGGGTGCTGCGCCGCGCCGCCATCTCGGCGGGCTCCCCGGCCGGTTCGCTCTTCGCCCGGCACATCGAGGAAGTCGACCGGCTGATCACCGGATGGCGGGGTCAGGGGGCCATCAACCTCCCCGGCCGCGTCGTGGTCCGCAGGCAGGGTGGCAGACTGGTTATCCGGCAGGGCTGATTCGCGTGCGCGCGAACGGGCCTCGGCAAGCCGGACGAGCCTGAATCGAGCGAGAGTGGCGCGGGTGGACGACAAGGACATGGGCACCGACCTCAAGTCGGTGCTCATCACCAAGGAAGAGATCGACGCGAAGCTGGCGGAGCTGGCCGCGAAGATCGACGCGGAGTACGCGGGCAAGGACCTGCTGATCGTCGGCGTGCTCAAGGGCGCCGTCATGGTCATGGCGGACCTCGCGCGTACGCTGTCCAACCCGGTCACGATGGACTGGATGGCGGTGTCCTCGTACGGCGCGGGCACCCAGTCCTCCGGCGTCGTGCGGATCCTCAAGGACCTCGACACCGACATCAAGGGCAAGCACGTTCTGATCGTCGAGGACATCATCGACTCCGGTCTGACGCTGTCCTGGCTGCTGTCGAACCTCGGCTCGCGCGAGCCGGCGTCGCTGAACGTCGTCACTCTGCTGCGCAAGCCGGAGGCGGCCAAGGTCGCCATCGACGTGAAGTGGGTGGGCTTCGACATCCCCAACGAGTTCGTGGTCGGATACGGCCTCGACTTCGACGAGAAGTACCGCAACCTGCCGTTCGTCGGCACGCTCGCGCCGCACGTGTACGGCGGCTGAGCACCCCCTGCCGGACCGCTCCGGCGCGCGCGGGAACGCATCGCCGCATCCCGCCGTTGGAGCATGGGAAGGCGGGTTTGTTGACTGGCTGAGGCGGCGTCGGGTGACAATGCTGGGGTACCGTCCGAAGGTCAGTCATTTCCAAAGGTCGAGCTTTTTCTAAGGTCGAGCTATCACCGCACGCACTGGCGCCCCCGCGTAGGGGCTGCCGTGCCTCACTGTGGCAGGAGGGACGGGGCGCTCGCGCCCCGTATGGATGGACGTGAAGCGCTACTTCCGTGGGCCGGTCATGTGGATCGTGCTGGCCGTCCTCGCCGTGGTCGTGTTGATGCAGGTCGTCGGCTCGTCCGGCGGCTACAAGTCGGTGGACACCAGTCAGGTCGTGCAGGCGATCGACAAGGACCAGGTGAAATCGGCCGAGCTGACGACCGGTGACGAGAACAAGATCAAGGTCCAGCTCAAGGACGGCCAGAAGGTCAAGGGCAGCGACAAGATCCAGGCGAACTACATCGGCGACCAGGGCGTCGACCTCGCCAAGACGCTGCAGTCCAAGTCCGAGGCGAACAGCATCTCGGACGGCTACAACATCTCGACATCGAAGCAGAACCCGTTCATCGGCGTACTGCTCTCGCTGCTTCCCTTCGTCCTCATCGTCGTCGTGTTCCTGTTCCTGATGAATCAGATGCAGGGCGGCGGCTCCCGGGTCATGAACTTCGGGAAGTCGAAGGCGAAGCTGATCACCAAGGACACCCCCAAGACGACGTTCTCGGACGTCGCGGGGTCGGACGAGGCGGTCGAGGAGCTCCACGAGATCAAGGAGTTCCTCCAGGAGCCGGCGAAGTTCCAGGCCGTCGGCGCCAAGATCCCCAAGGGCGTGCTGCTGTACGGCCCGCCCGGTACGGGCAAGACCCTGCTCGCGCGCGCCGTCGCGGGCGAGGCGGGCGTCCCGTTCTACTCGATCTCGGGCTCCGACTTCGTCGAGATGTTCGTCGGCGTCGGCGCCTCGCGCGTCCGCGACCTGTTCGAGCAGGCCAAGGCGAACGCCCCGGCGATCGTCTTCGTCGACGAGATCGACGCCGTCGGCCGGCACCGCGGCGCGGGCCTCGGCGGCGGCCACGACGAGCGCGAGCAGACGCTGAACCAGCTGCTCGTGGAGATGGACGGCTTCGACGTGAAGGGCGGCGTCATCCTGATCGCCGCCACGAACCGGCCCGACATCCTCGACCCGGCGCTGCTGCGCCCCGGCCGCTTCGACCGGCAGATCGCGGTCGACCGCCCGGACATGCAGGGCCGTCTCGAGATCCTCAAGGTCCACCAGAAGGGCAAGCCCGTCGCCCCGGACGTCGACCTGTCGGCCGTCGCCCGGCGCACGCCCGGCTTCACCGGCGCCGACCTCTCCAACGTGCTGAACGAGGCCGCGCTGCTGACGGCCCGCAGCGACAAGAAGCTGATCGACAACAACTCGCTGGACGAGGCGATCGACCGCGTCGTGGCCGGACCGCAGAAGCGGACCCGGATCATGTCGGACAAGGAAAAGAAGATCACCGCGTACCACGAGGGCGGTCACGCCCTGGTCGCGGCGGCTTCGCCCAACTCCGACCCGGTGCACAAGATCACGATCTTGTCGCGCGGGCGGGCGCTCGGCTACACCATGGTGCTGCCGGAGGAGGACAAGTACTCCACCACGCGCAACGAGATGCTCGACCAGCTCGCGTACATGCTGGGCGGGCGCGCCGCGGAGGAGCTCGTCTTCCACGACCCGACCACGGGCGCGGCGAACGACATCGAGAAGGCCACGGCCACCGCGCGCGCGATGGTCACGCAGTACGGCATGACCGAGCGGCTCGGCGCGATCAAGTTCGGCTCCGACAACTCCGAGCCCTTCCTGGGCCGTGAGATGGGGCACCAGCGCGACTACTCCGAAGAGGTCGCCGCGCTGGTCGACGAGGAAGTCAAGAAGCTCATCGAGACCGCGCACAACGAGGCGTGGGAGATCCTGGTCGAGAACCGCGACGTGCTCGACAACCTGGTTCTGACGCTCCTGGAGAAGGAGACGCTGAACAAGGAGGAGCTCGCCGAGGTCTTCAAGCACATCGTGAAGCGCCCGAACCGTCCCGCCTGGACCGGTTCGTCGCGCCGCACGCCGTCGACCCGCCCGCCGGTCCTCTCCCCGAAGGAGCTGGCCCCGTCCAACGGCGGCCAGCCGGTGGAGAGCGTGGACCTCCCCGCCGAGGACCGCCCGGACAGCTGACCCGGCAGCCCCACGGGGCCCGGAATGGATGCCGCGTCACCAGGGTTTTAGCCTGGGGGCGCGGCATCCCGCTTGTGTGCCCTGAGCTGACGGACAAGGAACGAGGCAGCACTATGACCGACCCGGTGACGTTGGATGGCGAGCGCTCCGTCGGCGAATTCGACGAGAAGCGGGCGGAGAACGCCGTCCGGGAACTGCTCATCGCGGTCGGCGAGGACCCGGACCGGGAGGGCCTGCGGGAGACGCCGGCTCGGGTGGCGCGTTCGTACAAGGAGATCTTCGCGGGGCTGCGGCAGGAGCCGGGGGACGTGCTGACGACGACGTTCGATCTCGGGCACGACGAGATGGTGCTGGTGCGGGACATCGAGGTGTTTTCAACCTGTGAGCACCATTTGGTCCCGTTCCACGGCGTGGCGCACGTGGGCTACATCCCGGCGACCAGCGGGAAGATCACGGGGCTGTCGAAGCTGGCCCGTCTCGTCGACGTCTTCGCCCGCCGCCCGCAGGTGCAGGAGCGGCTCACCACGCAGATCG
The DNA here is from genome assembly GCF_040654795.1 of Streptomyces sp. NPDC050617. NCBI lineage: Bacteria > Bacillati > Actinomycetota > Actinomycetes > Kitasatosporales > Streptomycetaceae > Streptomyces > Streptomyces sp. NPDC050617. The sequence goes on from NZ_JBFAIS010000010.1 coordinate 245,909, forward strand.
CGGACTCGCTGATGGAGATCCTGGAGCCGCGCGGCGCGATCGTGGTGGTCGAGTGCGAGCACATGTGCATGTCGATGCGGGGGATCCGCAAGCCGGGGGCCAAGACGCTGACCTCGGCGGTGCGGGGCCAACTGCGTGACCCCGCGACCCGCGCCGAGGCGATGAGCCTGATGATAGGCCGATGAACCGCCCCATCGGCGGCTGAGCCCCGCTCAGGCGGTGAGGCGGCTGCCCAGCCACTGGAGGACGCCGGGGATCTCGCGGCGCCAGGTGTTGAAGTTGTGGCCGCCGCTGTCGAGGATCATCGAGGAGACGCGGGCGGGCTGCCTGACGCCGTCGATGAACTTGAGGGTGTCCTTGTAGTTGTGCTCGCCCTGCTTGCTGCTGGTGACCAGCAGGTTGGCCTTGGGCATGCCCTTGTTCTTGAGGCGCCAGAGTAGGTTGTTCTCGTTGGCGAGCTTCTTGCTGCCGCCGAAGAGGCTGCCGGTGGTGGCGTCGATGGGGGCCTTGTAGTAGCCGGAGAGGGCGGCGCCGGTGCCGTACGCCTCGGGGTGGCGCATGGCGAACTTGAGGGCGCAGTAGCCGCCGGTCGAGTCGCCGATGATGCCCCAGTTCGCACCCTTCTCGCCGATGCGGTACTGGTCGCTGAGGGCCTTGCGGAGGTCCTTGGTGAAGAAGGTCTCGGTCTGCGGGCCGTGCGGTATGTCCATGCACTCGGTGTCCCGCGGCGGGGCGACCGTCGGGCGCATCATGACCAGGATCGTGGGCTGCATCTTGCCCTCTTTGGCCAGCTTGTGCGCGGTCTGCGGGTAGTGCAGGCCCTTGATCAGCGCCTCGGCGGTGCCGGGGTAGCCGGTGAGGACGACGGACGCGGGAAACTTTCGCTGGGCGTACTGGGTTTGAAAGTACTCCGGCGGCAGATAGACGAACGCGGGGCTCGCGATCTTCGACTCGGGCCCCTGGACGTTGATCTTGTCGATGCGGCCGGCGACGCGCGGCACGGAGCCCCGCGGGACGCTCACCTGCTGGGTCCCGACCACCTGGACCGTCTTGCCGCTCGCCTTGTTGTCGTGGTCGACGACCACGCCCGGTTCCTGCTCCTGGCCGAAGAGGTCGGCCCAGGAGGCGTAGAAGCCGAAGGAGTAGTTGGCGAAGAGCCCCAGTGCGGCGATCATCGTGATCTGGGTGGCCAGCAGCATGCCGATGCGCGCGAAGACGGAGGGAACGCTCCGCTTCGACAGACGCGGCCACAGCCATATCGTCAGGGCGAAGAGCACTACTGCCGCTATCACGGCCAGCAGCAGAACTTTCTTGCTGGTGAGACCCATCGAGGTGCTTTCTGCCGAGCGCACCGGTCGCCCGGGTGCGGAATGGTTACTTCTCTTCCGGGACCGGCCCACCACTGGAACCCCGACCCCGAAACCGACGTCCTACTGAGCGCAAAACGTCCGGACGCTGCGGCCATATGGGCGCAGGTCCTCTCGACAGGGCGACGGGAAGAGATGTCTGTCAGGGTAGATGGCAAAAAGTCCAGTGAGGTTCCGTCGGAGCCCCAGCGGCTCTCGGGACTGAAGAGGCTGGTGAGAGGTCCGAGCCCGGAGCGCGTCCCGACGGTCGTCGGGACGATAGCCGCCCTCATCGGCTTGCTGGACGTCGCCGCGGGGGTGTTCCCGCGTTTCCGGCACAGCCGGATGCACGCGCTCGCGGAGGTGCTGCCGGGCGCCGTGAACCAGCTCGCCGCCGCCGCGTCGATCGTCGTCGGCATCGTCCTGCTGATGCTGGCGCACGGCCTCAAGCGCTCGAAACGGCGGGTCTGGACCGCCGCCGTCGTGCTGCTCCCCATCGGCGCCGCGGCGCAGATGATCTACCGCCACTCGGTGAGCGGCGCCGTCCTGTCCCTGCTGCTCTTCGCCTACCTCGTACGCCACCGCGGCTCCTTCGAGGCACTGCCGGACCCCCGCAGCCGCTGGAAGGCGCTCGCCAACTTCGTCATCGTCGGCGGCGTCAGCCTCGTACTCGGCTTCGTGATCGTCGGCTCGCACCCCCACCAGGTCGTCGGCGACCCCTCGCTGACCGCCCAGCTGGAGCACGTGCTCTGGGGGCTCTGCGGCTTCGAGGGGCCGATCCACTACAGCGGCGGCGTCGACTACACCGTCGGCTACTCGCTGGGCGCGCTCGGCCTGCTCACCGCGGCCACCACCGCCTACCTGGCCTTCCGGCCGGAGCACCCCACCGCCCACCTCACCGAGGAGGACGAGGACCGGCTGCGCGAACTGCTCGCCAAGCACGGCGCCCGCGACTCCCTCGGCCACTTCGCGCTGCGCCGCGACAAGAGCGTGGTCTTCTCGCCCAGCGGCAAGGCCGCCGTGTCCTACCGCGTGGTCTCCGGCGTGATGCTCGCCAGCGGCGACCCGATCGGCGACGTCGAGGCGTGGCCCGGCGCGATCGAGCAGTTCATGGAGCAGGCCAGGCGCCACTCCTGGACCCCCGCGGTCGCCGGGTGCAGTGAGACCGGCGGCGAGGTCTGGACCCGCGAGACCGGCCTGGACGCCCTGGAGATGGGCGACGAGGCGATCGTCGATGTGGCGGATTTCACCCTGACCGGCCGCTCCATGCGCAACGTGCGCCAGATGGTCAAGCGCATCGAGCGCAACGGCTACGTCACCAAGGTGCGCCGGGTCGGCGATCTGGACGCCGACGAGCTGGCGACCGTACAGCGCGCGGCCGACGCCTGGCGCGACACCGAGACCGAGCGCGGCTTCTCCATGGCGCTGGGCCGGATCGGCGACCCGAAGGACCTCGACGCGATCATCGCCACCGCCCACAAGGCCCCGGAGGACGGCGAGGAGGCCGGCCCGCACGGGGACCTCAAGGCCATGCAGCACTTCGTGCCGTGGGGCCCGGACGGCATGTCCCTGGAGCTGATGCGCCGCGACCGGAGCGCGGACCCCGGCATGAACGAGCTGCTCATCGTCGCCTTCCTGCAGGCCGCGCCCGAGCTGAAGATCAAGCGGGTGTCGCTGAACTTCGCGTTCTTCCGCGCCGCCCTGGAGCGCGGCGGGAAGCTGGGCGCGGGGCCGGTGGCGCGGGTGCAGCGCGGGGTGCTGGTGTTCCTCTCGCGCTGGTTCCAGATCGAGTCGCTGTACAAGTTCAACGAGAAGTTCCGGCCGCGCTGGGAGCCGCGCTTCGTGGTCTTCCCGAACAACCGGGACCTGCCGCGCATCGGCTTCGCGATGATGCAGGCGGAGGGGTTCGTGACGCTGCCGCGGCCGTGGCGGCGGGGCGGCGCGGCGGCGGCCAAGGAGAAGCCCTGTGCGCACGGGCTGGAGGCCGTCGCGGCCCCCGCGGAGGCCCGCCGCGCGGCGTGAGGCGCTGCCGTCCGGCCTAGGCTGGAGGCATGAGTACGTTGCGAGGGCGAGTCGGTCCGGTCGGTCTGCCGCGGTGGGACCGCTGTGCGGTGATGGGCGTGGTGAACGTGACGCCCGACTCGTTCTCGGACGGGGGCCGCTGGTTCGACACCGACGCGGCGGTCAAGCGCGGCCTGGATCTGGCCGCACAGGGCGCGGACCTGGTCGACGTGGGCGGCGAGTCCACCCGGCCGGGCGCCACGCGCGTACCGGAGGACGAGGAGCTGCGCCGGGTCGTCCCGGTGGTGCGCGGGCTGGCGGCCGAGGGCGTGGTGGTGTCCGTGGACACCATGCGGGCCTCGGTCGCGGAGGCCGCGGTCGCCGCGGGGGCGGTGCTCGTCAACGATGTGAGCGGCGGTCTCGCGGACCCGGCGATGGTGCCGGTGGTCGCCACGGCGGGGGTGCCGTTCGTGGTGATGCACTGGCGCGGCTTCAGCGAGGACATGAACAGCCGGGCCGTGTACGGGGACGTGGTCGGCGAGGTGCTCGCGGAGCTGCGTGAGCGGATGGACGCGGTGGTCGCGGGCGGCATCGAGCCGGACCGGCTGGTCGTCGATCCGGGGCTGGGCTTCGCCAAGGCCGCCGACCACGATCTGCGGCTGGTGGCGGGCCTGTCGCGGCTCTGCGCGGAGCTGGGCCGCCCGATGCTGGTGGCCGCCTCCCGCAAGCGGTTCCTGGGGCGCGTACTGGCCGGGAGCGAGGGCAGCCCGCCGCCGGCGCGGGAGCGGGACGCGGCGACGGCCGCGGTCACGGCGCTCGCGGCGCGCGAGGGCGCCTGGGCGGTGCGGGTGCACGAGGTGCGGGCGAGCGCGGACGCGGTGCGGGTGGCGCGCGCGGTCGAGGGCGCCGGGGCCCGCGGCGCCGAGGGGGCCGCGTGACGTCCGCGCCGACGGACAGCGAGCTGGTCGAGCTGGCGAACACCGCGCTGTACGAGGCGATGGAGCGCGGCGACCAGACGGCCATGGAGCGGCTGTGGCTGAACGACGAGTACTTCGACGTGGTGTGCGTGCATCCGGGGTGGCCGGTGCTGCGGGGGCGGCGCGAGGTGCTCCGCTCGTACGCGCTGATCATGGCGAGCACCGAGTACATCCAGTTCTTCCTCACGGACGTCGATGTGCAGGTGGCCGGCGACACGGCGCTGGTGACGTGCACGGAGAACATCCTCAGCGGCGGTCCGGCGGAGGAGGACGGGGCGCTGGGGCCGCTGGTGGGCCAGCTGGTCGTGGCGACGAACGTCTTCAGACGCTCCGGCGGCGGCTGGAAGGTCTGGTCGCACCATGGCTCGCCGGTGCTGGCGGGCGGCGCGGACGACGAAGACGTTGATGGTGCGGATGGTGCGGACGGCGCGGACGGCACCGGTCCCGAGGGGCCTGCCCAGCCGTCCCCTTGATGGGGGTTTCCCTGCCTGTGCCCCCGTTTTCCGCCTCTTCGGCCTGGCGGGAGCCGGTGTGACCGGTCAGCGCGGCGAGTCAGTGTGAGAGTGCTGTGGCCACTCGTTCGAGGTGCTCGGCGGCGGGGTAGGGGTGGGATCCGGGGTACTGGGGTAAGCGCGGCGGGAGCCTTGTAGGTCAGGCGCTAGCACCGTGGGGGCCGCCTGTCCATAGCACCCGCGGGCGGGTGCTGTCAGTGCTCGCAGGTAGATTCGAACGGTGGGAGCGGGCCGGCGACAGCCGGTCCGCCGCCCGCATACCGACGACCAGCAGGAGTGATTCGTGTGGATCGTGTCGCGCTGCGCGGCTTGAAGGCCCGCGGGCACCATGGGGTGTTCCCCCGTGAGCGCGAGGAGGGCCAGACCTTCATCGTCGACCTGGTGCTGAGTCTGGACACCCGCCCCGCCGCGGCCGACGACGACCTGACGAAGACCGTGCATTACGGCGTGGTGGCGGAGGAGGTCGCGGCGGTCGTCGAGGGCGACCCGGTCGACCTCATCGAGACGCTCGCCGAGCGCATCGCCCAGCAGTGCCTCAAGCACGACGTGGTGCGGGAGGTGGAGGTAGTCGTCCACAAGCCGGACGCCCCGATCACCGTGCCGTTCGACGACGTGACGATCACGATCTCCCGGAGCCGAGTATGAGCAAGAGCGATCCGACGGTGCAGCCGGTCCCCACCTCCGTGGTGGAACGGGTGGACGCCGCCGATGTGACGTTGAGCAATCCCAAATGGGCCGTGGTCTCCCTGGGCAGCAATCTGGGCAACCGCCTGGAGACGCTGCAGGGCGCCGTGGACGCGCTGGGGGACACGCCGGGCCTGCGGGTCAAGGCCGTCTCCCCGGTGTACGAGACCGAGCCGTGGGGCGTCGAGCCGGGGACGCAGTCCTCGTATTACAACGCGGTCGTGCTGATCAAGACGACGCTGCCGCCGTCGTCGCTGCTGGAGCGCGGGCACGCCATTGAAGAAGCCTTCGAGCGGGTGCGCGACGAGCGGTGGGGGCCGCGGACGATCGATGTGGACATCGTGTCGTATCAGGAGGTCGTCTCGGACGACCCGCTGCTGACGCTGCCCCACCCGCGCGCGCACGAGCGGGCCTTCGTGCTCGTGCCGTGGTACGACGTGGACCCGGAGGCGGTTGTTCCGGGCCGGGGCGCGGTGGCGGAGCTGCTGGCCGAGGTCGGCCGCGCCGGCGTCGAGCCCCGAGCGGACCTGGAACTCAGGCTGCCGGAGTAGGCGTTGGCCGGTTGTGAGGCGTACGGGGCCGTGGCCGGCGATCGCCGGCGCTCCGGGGGCTCCGCGCGCTGACGTACGTACGCAAGAGGACATGAGGGGTCGACCGCTCGGTGAAGCAACTACGGGTGAGTGTGCTGGTCGGGCTGTTCGCCGCGGCCGGAGTGCTGTCGTGGGCCGGCGCCCGGTTGTGGGACTCGGTCGGGACGCTGCCGAAGGTTCCGGTGGCGGCGCCGATCGTGCTCGCGGTGATCGCGGTGGTGCTGGCGGCGACGGCCCTGTCGCTCCGCGCGCGGCTGCGCGCCCAGCGCGAACGGCGCCCCGGCGCCAAGGGCGTCGACCCGCTGGTGGCCGCCCGCGCGGTCGTCTTCGGCCAGGCCAGCGCGCTGGTCGCGGCCCTGGTCGCGGGGATGTACGGCGGCACGGGCGTATTCCTGTGGATGGACGGGCTGGACGTGACGGCCCGCCGCGACCAGGCGATCTACGCCGGGGCCTCGGTGGTCGCGGGGATCTGCGTGGTGGCGGCGGCGTTCTTCATGGAGCGGGTGTGCCGGCTGCCGGACGACGATGACGACGACGCCGGGGGCGGGGCCGCACGGGCGTAGGGGCGGAGCGTGGCGGCGCGGCCGGGTCGCGTCGCGGGGCCCGCGCCGCACGGCGGCCGTACGCAGGGCCTCCTTCCCGTGTAGAGCCCGCGGGCCGCCTGTACGGGCCCTCCGGCCGCCCGTACAGGCGGCCCGCCGCCCGAACCCCGCCTACGCCTCCGAGACCGTCTCCAGCTCCACGTCCTCGCGCGCCCGCCCCTTGGCGTCCGCGTCGATGGAGCGCCGCAGCGCCTCGTGGAGGCGGGCCGGGGTGAGGACGCCCAGGAAGTGGTCGGCGTCCTCCCCGTCGAGGACGGCGATCCAGCCCGCGTCGTGCTGGAGCATCGTGCTGAACGCCTGCTTCAGGGAGGCGCCCACGGGCAGCCACGCCGCCATGCGGCGGGAGTGGTCGCGGACCGAGCCGCTGCCGGTGAGGGCGTCCGCCGAGACCCAGCCGTGCAGGTGGTCCGCGTCGTCCAGGACGACCGCCCAGCGGGCCTCGGGGTCGGCGGCCGTGAGCCGGGCCGCGGCGTCCGGCAGCGGGTCGTTCAGGTGCACCACCGGCGGCTGGACGAGGTCGCCGGGCTCGATCGGCGTGACGGACAGCCGCTTCAGGCCGCGGTCCGCGCCGACGAAGTCGGCCACGTACGGGGTTGCGGGCGCCCCCAGCACCGTCGTCGGCGGGTCGAACTGCTCGATGCGCCCCTCCCCGTACACGGCGATGCGGTCGCCGAGCCGCACGGCCTCCTCGATGTCGTGCGTGACGAACAACACGGTCTTGTGCACCTGGGACTGGAGGCGCAGGAACTCGTTCTGCAGGTGCTCGCGGACGACCGGGTCGACCGCGCCGAAGGGCTCGTCCATCAGGAGTACGGGCGGGTCGGCGGCGAGTGCGCGGGCCACGCCGACGCGCTGCCGCTGGCCGCCGGAGAGCTGGTCCGGGTAGCGGTCGCCGAATACGGACGGATCGAGTCCGACGAGGTCCAGCAGTTCGGCGGCGCGGGCGCGCGCCTTCTTGCGCTGCCAGCCCAGCAGATGCGGCACGGTCGCGGTGTTGTCGAGGACCGTCTTGTGGGGGAAGAGGCCGACCTGCTGGATGACATATCCGATACGGCGGCGCAATTCGACGGGGTCGACCGTCGAAATGTCGCTGCCGTCCAGATAGATGTGCCCACTGGTCGGCTCGATGAGGCGGTTCACCATTTTCATGGTGGTGGTCTTGCCGCAGCCGGACGGCCCGACGAGCGTGACCAGCTCGCCCTCCGCGACCTCGAAGGACAGATCGTCCACGGCGGTCGTGCCGTCGGCATAGCGCTTGGTGACGTGCTCGAATCGGATCATGGCTCCCCATTGTGTCCGTACTCCTGACGGACATTGTTGCCGCTGTGTGGCGGCCGGAGGCGAATGTCAGTGCTCGGGGATAGGGTCGCCAGGAATCGATGGCCGAGGGCCAGAGGGGGTGAGAGCGCATGGCCGACCAGAACTGCCTTATCGCCAATGAGTGGATCTGCGGCGAATATGTGCGGACGCGCGGGGCGGAGCTGACGGACGCGACGCTCCAGCACATCGGCATCACGCTCGGATCGGTGGCCATCGGGCTGCTCGTCGCATTTCCGCTGGCGCTGCTGGCCCGCAGATGGCGAGCGGTGTCGGGGCCGGTGCTCGGGCTGACGACGATTCTGTACACGGTGCCGTCATTGGCGATGTTCTCGCTGCTGCTGCCCGTTTTCGGGGTGTCCGTGGCCGTCGTGGTGACGGGCCTCGTGCTGTATTCCCTGACGATTCTCGTGCGCAACATATTGGCCGGGCTGGCGTCGGTGCCGGAAGAGGCGCGGGAAGCGGCGCGCGGCATGGGATACGGACCGCTGCGGCTGCTCTTCGAGGTGGAACTGCCGCTCGCGCTGCCGGCGGTGATGGCGGGGCTGCGGATCACCACGGTATCCACCGTCTCGCTGACCACGGTCGGCGCCATCATCGGATACGGCGGACTCGGAAATCTCATTTATGAAGGCATGCGCAGCTTCTTCAAGGCGCAGGTGCTCACCGCGTCCGTGCTGTGCGTGGCGCTCGCGGTCGTCGCCGATCTCGCGCTGCTCGGAGTGCAGCGGCTGCTGACCCCCTGGACGCGCAAGCGGCGGAAGGTGAAGACCTGATGGGCGTCATCGGGGACGCGTGGACCTGGCTCGCCACCGGGGCGCACTGGAGCGGCGCGGACGGCGTATGGCACCGGCTCGGCGAGCATCTCTTCCTGACCGCGGCCTGCCTGGTGATCTCGTGCGCCATCGCGCTGCCCATCGCCCTGGTGCTGGGGCATCTGGGCCGGGGCGGGGCCGTCGCGGTGAACATCTCGAACGCGGGGCGCGCGGTGCCCACCTTCGCCGTGCTGGTCCTGCTGCTGCTCAGCCCGCTGGGCACGCACGGCTCCTGGCCGACGATCATCGCGCTGGTGCTGTTCGCGATCCCGCCGCTGCTGACCAACGCGTACGTGGGCATGCGCGAGGTGGACCGCGATGTGGTCGAGGCGGCGCGCGGCATGGGCATGTCGGGGCGTCAGCTCGTCGGGCGGGTGGAGCTGCCGCTCGCCTTCCCGCTGATCATGACGGGCGTACGGACCGCGGCCGTGCAGGTCGTGGCCACGGCGACGCTCGCCGCGCTGCCCGGCGGCGGCGGGCTGGGCCGGATCATCACGGCCGGCTTCCGGCTGACCGACACCCCGCAGGTGGTGGCCGGCGCGGTGCTGGTGGCGGGGCTGGCGCTGCTGGTGGAGGGCGCGTTCGTGGTGCTGACGCGGGTCCTGGACCCGATGCGGCGGCGCGCCGGGCGGCGCGGCGGCCCGGCGGAGCGGCCGCCGGCCGACCAGGCGCCCACGGCCCCCAAGAGCCTCGAACTGACCTGACCCGACCTGACCCGAACTGACTTGACCCGACCCTGACCCGACCTGAGCCGTGCGCTGTCGCGGGCGGCGCGGGGTCTCCCACAAACTCTCGGCCGTCGGACGGCCGGCGAAGAACAACCACGTATGACGACGGATGGGGACACCATGAACAGGATCTACCGGGCGGCCGGCGCAGCGACCGCCGCCGTCGCGCTGGCGGCGAGCCTGGCCGCCTGCGGGGGCGACAGCCTGGAGAAGTCCAAGGGCGGCGACAGCACCACGAAGCCGGGTGCGGGCTCGCTGGTGGTCGGGTCCGCGTCCTTCACCGAGTCCAAGGTGCTCGCCGAGATGTACGCGCGGGTGCTGGCGGACGTCGGCTATTCGACGTCGATCAAGACGGTCGACGCCCGCGAGCTGTACGAACCCGCCCTCGAACAGGGCCAGATGGACGTCGTCCCGGAGTACGCGGCGACGCTCGCCGAATTCCTGAACAAGAAGGCGAACGGGAAGAACGCGAGCCCGGTCGCCTCGCCGGACGCCGATACCACCGTCAAGGCGCTCCGCAAGCTCGCCGAGCCGCGCGGCCTGAAGGTCCTCGACCCCGGCAAGGCCGTGGACCAGAACGCCTTCGCGGTGAGCAAGGAGTTCGCCGGGAAGCACCACCTCAAGACGCTTTCCGATCTTGGAAAGTCGAAGCAGAAGGTCAAGCTCGCGGCGGGCGACGAATGCCCCGACCGGCCGTTCTGCCAGCCCGGTCTGGAGAAGACCTACGGCATCGACATCACGGGCATAGACCCGCTCGACGTCGGCAGCGTGCAGGCGAAGCAGGCGGTCAAGGACGGCAAGGACCAGATGGTCCTCACCACGACCACGGACGCGACGCTCGATCAGTTCGGCCTGGTGCTGCTGGAGGACGACAAGAAGCTCCAGAACTCCGACAACGTGCTGCCGGTGGTGAATGCGAAGAAGGCCGGATCGAAGAAGGTCACGGACGCGCTCGACAAGATCACCAGGGTGCTGACCACCGCTGATCTGACCGAACTCAACAAAAAGGTGGATGCTGAGCGACTGAAGCCGGCGGACGTCGCGGAGCAGTATCTGAAGGACAAGGGGCTGCTGACGAAGTAGCAGAAGTAACCGCGGTGGAACAGTTTGGGCGGTGGGGTCCCACTCGGCGCACGACGCACGGTAAGTTTCAGGCCATGCCACGTGGACGCCACCGTCATTCGCAACCCCTGCACAAGCTGCTCGCTCCGACGACGGTCGCCGCGACATCAGTCGTCTGCGCCGCCGGTTCATGGGTGGTGGGCGAAACACTGGTGATCCGCTCGCTGGCCGCCGCGGCCGGGGCCGCCGCGGTCGTCGGCGCGTTCCTCATGCGCCACTGGGACCGGGGCGCCGGCAAGCGGGTCACCGAGCTCACCACCGCCCTCACCCGTGAGGAGTGGAAGACCGACGAGCGCATAGCCGAGCTGGAGAACGAGGCCGAGGAAGCGCGCGAGAAGCGCGCCGCCCTCGACGCCAAGCTGCGCGCCAAGCGCGCGGAGCTGGCCCGGCTGCGCACCGAACACGCCGACCTGCTGCGCCGCTACGCCACCGCCGAGACCGAGCGGGCCAGCGCCCTGGAAGGCCGCCGGCTCGCCCAGGGGGCCACGGACCCGGCCGCCGGTACGGGGACGGACGCCCTCGCGGGTGCGCGGCGGCCCACGTCCGCCGACTACCGCAAGGCGGACGCGGCCCTGCGCGACCTCGTACGGAACGCCGCCCGCCAGGACATCAAGCGCACCGTCGAGGAAGCCCGCCGCCGGGACCTCGCCGAGCGCCTGGCGCAGGACGGCGCGGGCGAGCGGGGGAAGCACGCGGCGGACGGCGCCCGTACGCCCGCCGCGGGCGTGGAGGTGGTCCGCGAGCACCACACCGTGCCCGCCGCCGCGGCCGTCGTGCCGCAGCACCCGGCCGCCCGCCGGGCCGCCTCGCGCGAGCAGGGCGGCTTCGACTTCTTCGGTACGGGCGCGGGCGCGGCGGCGAGCGCGCGTACGGGTACGGGCGCGGGCGCGCCGAAGGCCATAGCGGCTGCCCCCGCTCCCGCTCCGAAGGCCGGGAAGCCGGACGAGGGCGAGCTGGCCGGGGCGGACCTCGCAGACGTCGTCGGCGACGAGGCGGTCGCCGAGCAGGAGCTCCGCAAGGGCGACTCGGGCGAGGTCATCGACCTGACCGTGCACGACGAGACCGAGCAGATCGACGTCGCGGAGCTGCGGACGGCGATCTCGTAGCGGCGGGCTCGCAGAAGCGGTTGCGTGGAAGCAGTTTCGTGGAGCGGGAGGCTTGAGGGCGGCGGACTCCGCCGCCCTCAAGCC
>NZ_JBFAIS010000011.1:0-80969 GCF_040654795.1 Streptomyces sp. NPDC050617
CACGCTGTTGAGTTCTCAAGGAACGGACGCTTCCTTCGTGACCGTTTCACCGGTCTCTCCGGGCGCTTCCCTTCGTTCTTGCGTTTCCGACTCTACCAGATCCTCGCGGTCCTGATTTCCGCCGGTGCGTTTCGGCCTTTCGGCTTCTTCGCGTTTCCGACTCTACCAGATCCGTTTTCCGTTCCGTTTCCGGTCGGAATTCTTTTCCGGTCCCCGTCGGAGGGGGTTTCTCGCGCCTTCCGGCGTGGTCACTACGTTAGCGGATTTCCCCGGCGACTCATAATCGAGTCTGCGGTCCGAATTCCGGCATGCCGAAATCTGTCCCGTTCAGGGGTCGTGCTGCTGTAGTGATTTGCCGCCGGTGCGGCTCAAGGGGTGGCTGCCGAAGAACCGTTACGGCTCCGTGGCAACTCGGAGAACACTACGGACCGGGCCCGTCCGTGTCAACCCGGCCCGATCGGTCTCGGTCGGCGGTCTCGGTCGGCCGTCTCGCCGACGTCAGTCGAGGTCGTTCAGGCGCCCGCCGGCGTCCGGCTGGGCGTCCTCGACGCGGCGCAGCAGCCGGGTCAGCATCTCGCCGAGCACCACGCGCTCCTCGCCCGAGAGGTCCTGGAGGAGGTCGCCCTCGAAGATCGTCGCCATCCGCATCGCCTCCAGCCACTTGGCGCGGCCTTCGCTCGTGATGCCGATGATGACGCGGACCCGGTTGTTCTCGTCGCGCTCCCGCGTGACGAGCCCCTCGCCGACCATGCGGTCGATGCGGTGCGTCATGGCCGCCGGGGTCAGCCCGAGGCGCTTCGCCAGTTCGCCGGGGCCCAGCCGGTAGGGCTCGCCGGCCAGTACGAGGGCCTTGAGCACTTCCCACTCGGTGTTGCTGATGCCGAGGTCGGCGGTCTGTCGCCCGTACGCGACGTTCATGCGGCGGTTGAGGCGGCTCAGGGCCGAGACGACCTTCTCCACCTGCGGATCAAGGTCATGGAACTCCCGCTGGTAGGCAGCGATCTGTTCGTCGAGGCTCGGCTCTGGTGGGCCGGGGGTGTCAGCCATGCGCCGCAGTATGGCACGAGTGATTGGCGTTAAAGCCCTTTGATATGTACTCTTTAGCTTCGAACTTTAGAGTTGAAGTCTTCAGGCTTGGACTCTACCCCCTTCTTCCCACCCCACTCCTCACTACCTAGGAGGTGAGCGTGACCACCGCGATGGGCGCAGCACTGCGCCGGATTCAGCTGGGCAACGCACTGAGTGCGTTCGGCAACGGCTTCACCGTCCCCTTCCTGTTCATCTACGTGTCTCAGGTACGGGACCTCGGCGCGAGTACGGCAGGCATCGTCCTCGCGACCTTCGCCGTGGCCGCGCTCGCCGTGCTGCCCTTCACCGGGTCCGCCATCGACCGGCGCGGGCCGCTGCCGGTGGCCGTCGTCGGCACGGTCTCCGCCGCCATCGGGTCCCTGGGCCTCGGGCTCGCCCAGACCGAGCCGCTGGCCATCGCCGCCGCCGCGCTCCTGGGAGCGGGCATCGCGGTCATACAGCCGGCCCTGGCCACGATGATCGTGTGGTGCTCCACCCCGGCCACCCGGTCGCGGTCCTTCGCGACGCAGTTCTTCCTGAACAACCTGGGGCTCGGCGTCGGCGGGCTGCTCGGCGGGCAGCTGGTGGACACCGCGGACCCGTCGAGCTTCGTGCGGCTGTTCGCGATCGAGTCGGTGATGTTCCTGGTGCTGGGCGCGATCCTGGCGACCGTACGGCTGCCGAACACCACCAAGGTCGAGGACTCGGTGCCGCAGGAGGCCGCCAAGGGCGGCTGGCGGACGCTGCTCTCGGACCGGGCGATGGTGCAGCTGTGCGTGCTGGGCTTCGTGATGTTCTTCGCCTGCTACGGTCAGTTCGAGTCGGGCCTGTCCGCGTACGCCGTCGAGGTCACCCGGATCTCCCCCGCGACGCTGGGCGTGGCGCTGGCCGCCAACACGGCCGCCATCGTGCTGGCGCAGTTCGTCGTGCTGAAGCTCGTCGAGCGGCGGCGGCGCAGCCGGGTCATCGCGCTCGTCGGGGTGGTCTGGACCGTGGCGTGGATCGCGGCCGGGGTCTCGGGCCTGGTGCACGGGGCGCAGGCCGTCGCCACCACGCTGCTCATCTCGACGTACGCGCTCTTCGGGCTGGGCGAGTCGATGCTGTCGCCGACGATGGCGCCGCTGGTGGCCGACCTGGCTCCGGCGCGGCTGGTCGGCCAGTACAACTCGGCCTTCGCCCTCGTGAAGCAGCTCGCGCTGGCGATCGGTCCGGCCGTCGGCGGGCTGATGGCCGGGGGCGGCATGTACGTCGCCTACATAGCGATGCTGGTCGTGTGCTCGCTCGGGATCAGCGCGCTCGCGCTGCGGCTGGGGCGCCGGCTGTCCGTACGGCAGGACAACCCGCTGCGGGCGCAGGCGGCGCAGGCCCAGGCGGCGGAGACGGCAGACTCGGCGGACTCGGTTGCCGTGGCCGCCTGACCCGGCCCCGCCGCTCGTACCGCCGCCGTGGCCCGGAAGCCGACGCTTCCGGGCCACGGTCGTGTGCGCGTACGGGGCTCGCGTCCGTACCGCTCACCCCATGGGGAGGGCGAATTCGCACCAGACGGCTTTTCCGCCGCCAGGGGTGCGGCGTGAGCCCCAGGAGGAGGCGATGGTGGCGATGATCGAGATGCCGCGGCCGGCCTCGTCGGCCGGTTCGGGCTTGCGGCGGCGCGGCAGGTGGTCGTCTCCGTCGGTGACTTCGATTATCAGGCGGCGGTCCGTGCGGCGCAGTCTCAGCCGCATGGGCGGGGTGCCGTGCTGGAGGGAGTTGGCGACGAGCTCGCTGGCGGCCAGCACGCCGAGGTCGCGCAGCTCGGTGGGGAAGCGCCAGCTGGCCAGGACGCCCGAGGCGAAGGCGCGGGCGCGCGGGGCCGCCTCGATGCCGCCGAGGAGCTCCAGCGCGGCGTTGTGGAACAGCTCGGCGTCGTGGCCGGTACGGGCGGGGTGCTGGAGCACGAGCACGGCGACGTCGTCGTCGTGCTCCGCGGTGATGCCGAGGGCCCGCAGCAGCCGGTCGCACATGACCTGCGGGGAGCCCGTGGCGCCGGCGAAGGCGCGCTCCAGGGAGGCGACGCCGGTGTCGATGTCCTCGTCGCGGCGCTCCACGAGGCCGTCCGTATAGAGGACGGCGCTGGCGCCGGGGCCGAGCGGCATGGAGCCGGAGGAGTGCAGCCAGCCGCCGGTGCCGAGCGGCGGGCCGGTGGGTTCGGCCGCGCGGCGGACGGTGCCGTCGGGGTCGCGGACGAGGATGGGCAGATGGCCCGCGGAGGCGTAGACGAGACGGCCCTCGTTGGGGTCGTGGACCGCGTAGACGCAGGTGGCGATCTGGCTGGCGTCGATCTCGGCGGCGAGGCCGTCGAGCAGCTGGAGGACCTCGTGCGGCGGGAGGTCGAGCCGGGCGTAGGCCCGTACGGCCGTGCGGAGCTGGCCCATGACGGCGGCGGCGCGCACTCCGCGGCCCATGACGTCGCCGATGACCAGGGCGGTGCGGCCGGCGCCGAGGGTGATGACGTCGTACCAGTCGCCGCCTACGGCGGCGTCGGTGCCGCCGGGCTGGTAGGTGGCGGCGACGCGCAGGTCGTCGGGTTGTTCCAGCTCCTGGGGCAGCAGGCTGCGCTGGAGCGTGACGGCGGCCTCGCGCTGGCGGCGCTCGCTGGCGCGCAGCCGCTCGGCGGACTCGATCTGGTCGGTGACGTCGGCGGCGAAGACGAGCACCCCTTGATACGGCTCGCGAGGGCCGGGCGACTCGTGCGTTCCGTGCGCCCCGTCGGCCTCGTGGGCGCCGCCCGTCGCGGTGCGCTCATGGGGCAGGGCGCCGTCGTCGCGCTCGGGGTCGGGCGGGCGCGCTGTCGCCGGGGCGGTGTCGGCCGCGCCGACCTCGATCGGGGTGCAGGTGAAGGTGTAGTAGCCGTGGCGCGGCGTGTCGCCGCCTTCGGCGGTGACCCGGCGGGACTTGACCGTGCGCGGCTTGCCGCTGCGCAGGACCTGGTCCATGAGGGGCAGCAGCCCGAGCGCTTCGAGCTCCGGGAGGGCCGTACGGGCCGGGGCGCCGGGGGCGCGGCGGCCGAAGAGCGCGGCGTAGGCGTCGTTGACGTACGCGACGCGGTGCTCGGGGCCGTAGACGACGGCGACGAGGGCGGGGAGCTGGCCGAGGACCTCGTGGACGGAGAGCCCGTCAAGGGTGGGGACGGGGCCTTGGGCCTCCGGCGCGTCCGCGGTCGCGGTGGCGGTCCGGCGTGTCGCGCCGCAGGCTTTGTCGGCGGCCTTGTCGGCGGATTTGTCCGGGGTTTTGTCGGCGGGTTTGTCGGCGGCATGGAGTCGGGTCCGCGGCACGGTCTCGGCGCGGGCGGCGGGCACGGAGCCGTTGGCCCCGCCGCTCGCCGTGCTCGGGGGCTGCGAAGGCCCCGCGCCGCGGTCGGTGCGCGCCGCCGCGCGGCGCTGGGTTCCGGGGAGCCGGGCGCTCCAGCGGGTGAAGTTCACAGAGGATTACCTCGTGGTGTCGTTACTGGGCTGCACACCTGCTCGGTGGCCCGGCTGGGATTGTGGGGGGAGTTCTCCAAGGGAAGGCGGCAAACGTCCGGATCCTCGTGCTTGTCACTGTCCTCGTGGTTGTCACTCTTCGCAGGTACGAGCCCACCCATGGTCACACGTCCAGTGTGACCGACCGGACTGACATCCGTCAGACGCCGGTCGTCCGGGTGGAGTTCCCGGCTCCGGACGGGTGGGGTCACGTGCCTTCCGGGTGGCGCCCCGTCCCCGCGGCGAGTTCGAACTCGGCGCGCGGGTTCTCCAGGGAGCCGAGCGAGACGATCTCACGTTTGAAGAGCCCGGCGAGGGACCACTCGGCGAGCACGCGCGCCTTGCGGTTGAAAGTGGGGACCCGGCTGAGGTGGTAGAGGCGGTGCATGAGCCAGGCGGGGTAGCCCTTGAGCTTGCGCCCGTAGAGGTGCGCCACGCCCTTGTGGAGGCCCAGGGAGGCCACGGAGCCGACGTATTTGTGCGCGTAGTCGCGGACAGGCTCGTCCCGTAGGGACGAGATGAGGTTGTCGGCGAGGACTCGCGCCTGGCGTACGGCGTGTTGGGCGTTGGGCGCGCACTCCTTGCCGGGCTCGTCGGCGCTCAGGTCCGGTACGGCGGCGGCGTCCCCGGCGGCCCAGGCATGTTCGGCCCCGGCCACCTGGAGCGCCGCGGTGCAGGCGAGCCGGCCGCGGCCGTCGAGCGGCAGGTCGGTGGCGGCGAGGACCGGGTGCGGTTTGACGCCGGCGGTCCATACGACCGTACGGGTGGGGAACCGCGAGCCGTCGCTGAGCACCGCGACGCGGCCCTCGCAGGAGTCGAGGCGGGTGTCGAGCCGCACGTCGACGTTGCGGCCGCGCAGCTCCCGTACGGCGTACTGGCCCATCTCGGGGCCGACCTCGGGGAGGATGCGGCCGGTGGCCTCGACGAGGATGAACCGCACGTCGTCGGGGTCGATGTTGTGGTAGTAGCGGGCGGCGTAGCGCGCCATGTCCTCCAGCTCGGCGAGCGCCTCGACGCCCGCGTAGCCGCCGCCGACGAAGACGAAGGTCAGGGCCGCGTCGCGGACTTCGGGGTCACGGGTGGAGGACGCGATGTCGAGCTGTTCGAGCACGTGGTTGCGGAGGCCGATGGCCTCTTCGACGGTCTTGAAGCCGATGCCGAATTCGGCCAGGCCCGGGATCGGGAGGGTGCGCGACACGGAGCCGGGGGCGAGGACCAGCTCGTCGTAGCGGAGCTCGACGCCGCCGGCGCCCTCCTCGTCGGCGGCGAGGGTCTTGACGGTCGCGGTGCGCTTCGCGTGGTCGATGGCGGTGGCCTCGCCGACGAGGACCTGGCATTTGGGCAGAGTGCGGCGCAGCGGGACGACGACGTGGCGCGGGGAGATGGAGCCGGCCGCGGCCTCGGGGAGGAACGGCTGGTAGGTCATATACGGATCCGGGTCCACCACGGTGACCTGCGCTTCGTCCGCCTTCAGCTTCCGCTGGAGGCGCAGCGCCGTGTACATGCCTACGTAGCCGCCGCCGACAATCAGAATGCGCGCCGGTTCCTTCACAGAGGATCTCCTCGCGATGTCGCCCAGCCCGAGGGGGTGCCCGGCCGGGGGCCCGGCGCGGCTCGGCCGCTGACGGATGCTGTGACCCCGGGAAAGCACAGCACCCTCCCATGACGCACCGGCAACAAGAATTTGTCCACAGGCCCGGCGAAATGTGTGACCGGTGGCGGAGGGGAGCACTCCGGGGTCCGGTCGCGGCGCGGTGACGAAAGCCCGCAGGTCAGCCGCAGGCCATGGGACGGTTGGGGAGCGGCCGATCCGAACGGTTCGGTTCGGTGCTCCGATCGTGGGGCGGTCCGTGCGGAACTCCCCCTTCTTTCTTGACGCGGGCTCAACTATGTTCGTACCTGGTCGGGGTGGTGAGACACGCCTCGGCAGTCAGGGCGGGGAGTCTCCGGGGGGAGACGTCATTACCGGGGGAATGCTTATGCACATTCAGGGATCTCATTGGTCGGCTGCTGCTGTCGCGTCGTCCGACGCCAATGGCAGCCGCCACACGCCTTTGCGTGTGGACGCACAGCGCAATCTCGAGCACGTACTACGGGCCGCTCGCGAGGTCTTCGGCGAGCTCGGGTACGGCGCGCCGATGGAGGACGTGGCGCGCCGGGCCCGGGTGGGCGTCGGGACCGTGTACCGCAGGTTCCCGAGCAAGGACGTGCTGGTCCGGCGGATAGCCGAGGAGGAGACGGCGCGCCTGACCGAGCAGGCACGGGCCGCGCTGGGGCAGGAGGACGAGCCGTGGTCGGCGCTGTCCCGGTTCCTGCGCACGTCGGTGGCGTCGGGCGCCGGGCGGCTGCTGCCGCCGCAGGTGCTGCGGGTCGGCGTCGACGTGGACTCCGAGGCCGCGGCCGAGGAGGCCAGGGCGGCGCACTCGGTCGAGGCGCGGGTGCCGCAGCAGCGGCAGCCGGGCTCCTCGATCAACCAGCTGCACGAACTGCGGCTCGTCGAGCAGCGGCCCGTCGTCGTCGAGGAACAGGACGACGCGGGAGCGGCGGCGCTGCTGGAGGTCGTGGGCCAGCTCGTGGACCGGGCACGGGCCGCGGGCGAGCTGCGCGCGGACGTGACGGTCGCGGACGTGCTGCTGGTGATCGCCACGGCGGCGCCTTCGCTGCCCGACGCGGCACAGCAGGCGGCGGCGTCGGCACGGCTGCTGGACATCCTGTTGGAGGGTCTGCGGTCGCGCCCCGTGGGGTAGCGCTCGTGACCTGACCGTCCGACGATCCTTCCCCGAACGGGTGATGGTTACTGCTCCGGTGTGCGAAAACACCCCGGATGAGTGGTTGCTTTCCCAGGCGGGGTTGTGGTGACCGACCGTATGGCACGCTTGCCCGGTGTTCGGGAGCGACGGCGTGTACGGGGGCCTCCGCGATGGGTGTTGACGGGCGGGAAGAGCCGCGCGGGAGCGGGGAACCGGGCGCACGCCCGGCTCACCAAGTGCCGAGCCAGGGAGGCCCGTTCGAAGCGGGCCCGAGTGGCTCGGACGCTCCCGGCGGTTCGGGCGCGCCGCGCGGTCCGGGCGCGCCCGGCAGTTCGAACAGGCGTGACGGCTCCCGTGCTCCTGGCAGTTCGGATGGCGCGAACGGTCCGAACGGCCCGGGGGCGAGCGGCAGTTCGGGCGCGTCCGGCGCATCGGGCGCGTCCGAGGGCTCCGAGGGCTCCGAGGGCCCGGAGAGCTTCGGCGACGCCGAACCGAGCGTGCCGCAGCAGCGCAACGGCGGCGGCTCCTTCGGGGACGCCGCCAACGGCGGTGCCACAGGCGGCGGCGAGACGGCCGGCGGCGCTTCGGGCCACGGCGCTTCGGCCCGTAGCACCTCGGCTCGTAGCACTTCGGCCCGTAGCACTTCGGGCCGTCGCGCTTCGGGCCTCGGTGCTGCGGCCGGCAGCGGTACAGGCCGTGGCGCTGCGGACGGCGACGACGCGCGCGGCAGCAGCGCGCGCGGCAGTGGCGCGACCGGCGGCAGCACCGGCAGCGGTGGTGTCGGCGAGGACGTGGAAGTGCCGCCTTCGGACACCGAGTTGGTGGCCCGTATGCGCGGCGGCGCGCTGGACGCGGACGCCGCGCACGCCAACGCGGCGTACGAGGAGCTGTACCGGCGGCACGCCGACTCGGTCCGCCGGTACGCCCGTAGCTGCTGCCGGGACGACCACACCGCCGAGGACCTGACCAACGAGGTCTTCGCGCGGACGCTGCAGGCCGTGCAGCGCGGCGCGGGCCCGGACTCCGCCGTGCGCGCGTACCTGCTGACCACGGTGCGGCGGGTCGCCGCGGCGTGGGGCAAGACGGCCAAGCGGGAGCAATTGGTCGAGGACTTCGCGGTGTTCGCGTCGTCGTCGGCCCGTACCTCGGCCTCGGACGAGGAGACGCTCGACCTGGGCGCGGACGTACGGGCCATGCAGGAGGCCGAGGCGTCCCTGGCCGTGCAGGCGTTTCGCAGCCTGCCGCCGCGCTGGCAGACCGTGCTGTGGCACACCACGGTCGAGGAGGAGTCGCCCAGCGAGGTCGCGCCGCTGCTCGGGCTGACGGCCAACGCGACGGCGGTGCTGGCGCACCGGGCGCGCGAGGGCCTCAAGCAGGCGTATCTCCAGGCCCATGTGAACACGTCCCTGACGTCGGGCGGCGACTGCGCCCGGTACGCGGACCGGCTCGGCGCGTACGCGCGCGGCGGGCTGCGGATGCGGGCCGAGCGGGGGCTGCGCAAGCATCTGGAGAACTGCGCGAAGTGCCGCACCGCGGCCCTGGAGGTCGCGGACGTCAACGAGCGGATCCGCTCGCTGCTGCCGATCGCGGTCATCGGGTGGTTCGCCGCCGCGTACACGGCCAAGGCTGCCGCCGGGGCCGCCGTGGGACTGGCGGGCGCCGGGGCCGCCGCGGGCGCGGGGGTGGCGGCCGCCGCCACCGGAAGCGGCGCGACGGGCAGCGCGGCGGGCGGTGCGGCAGGCGGGACCGCGGGGGGAGCGTCGGGCGGCGCCGCGGGTGGGTCCGCGGGGGGCGCAGCGGGCGGGGCGTCGGGCAGTGCGGCGAGCGGCGCCGCCGCCGGCAAGGGGCTCGGCGCGCCCGCGAAGGTCGGCATCGGCGCGGCCGCGGTGGTCGTCGCGGGCGCTGTCCTCGCCTACGCCCTGGCCGGCAGCAACCCCGAGCCGCCGAAGAAGCCGCAGGCCAAGCCCACCGCGGCACCGGTCGCGCCAGCCCCTGAACCGCCGCCTCCGGCCAAGCCGCCGGCCCCGAAACCCCCACCTCCGAAGCCGTCGTCGAAACCGAAGCCGCCCCCCGCGCCGCCGCCGAAGCCGAAACCCAAGCCGAAGCCGCCCGCGCCGAAGCCGACTCCCCCGAAACCGACGCCGAAGCCCACTCCGCCGCCCCCGAAGCCGACGCCGAAGCCCACTCCCCCGGCGCCCGCGCCGGCCGTCTTCCAGCTCAACACGTTGCGGTACGGAGGGCTGGGCGACGGCACGGAGCCGGAGGTGCGGCCGGGCGCAAGCAGCTGGCTGTGGCAGCGCTGGGGACTGCACATCAACGACACGAAGTACGGGCACGGGGTGACGGTGCACGCCCCGTCGTCGGTGACCATCGACCTCAACCGCCCCTGCTCGTCGTACGACGCGGTGGCCGGGGTGGACGACATGACGATGGGGCTGGGCGAGGTCCGGTTCTCGGTGTTCGGGGACGCGGCGCGGCTGTGGCGCTCGGGCGTGGTGCACGGCGGGGACCCGGCGGTGTCGGTGCATGTGCCGCTGACGGGCCGCAAGACGGTCCGGCTGGTCGTGGAGTCGACGTCCCCGATGAGCACGGTGGCGCTCGCGGACTGGGCGCAGTCGCGGCTCAGCTGCCGGTAGGCGCCGGTCGGGGAGACGGTACGGACGTACGCACGCGTGCGAGCAGTACGGGCGTACGTACGCGCGTGAGCGGTACGGACGTACGCACGCGTGCGAGCGGTACGGACGTAGGCACGCGCGTGAGCGATCCGGCCGTACGTACGCCCGTGAGCGATCCGGCCGGTCCGCCTCGCCGCCCGCCGGAGCGGACGCTCACAAGCTGGTCCGCGGCATGACCCCGCCCGCGACCGCCCGCTGCCGCGGCGCCTCCGAGCCCGTCCAGCAGCTGCCGCGGCGGGAGAGGAGGCGGCGCAGCCACAGTTCCGTGGAGACCAGTTCCGCGAGCCCGTCGAGCGGCAGGAGTTCGCCCTCGGCCGCGGCGCGGAGCGCCTTGCGGACCACCCGGGCCTCGACCAGCCCGGCGTCGGCCAGCAGCGGGGTCTCGAATATCTCCACCAGGCGTCCCACGGACATCCGCAGCCCCGCCCGTACCGCTGCCGCGTGCGAGGCGTGGGAGGTGGCGCCCCAGCCCGGCGGCAGTTCGCGGATGCCCGCACCGGCCAGGACAGCACGCAGGACGGAGGCGCGCGCCCCCGGTTGCACGCGGAGCGACTCGGGGAGCGCGCGGCAGGCCCGTACGACCTGGTTGTCCAGGAACGGCGCGTGCAGTCGCTGGCTGCGCACCTCCGCGGCCTGCTCGAAGATGCGGTGGTCGGCGGCGTGCCGGGCCAGCGCGGCGGAGGCGCGGCGCTCGCCGGGGCGCCGCAGGCCGCCGGGGCGGGTCGCCGCGGTCCCCAGGCGAACCGATACTTCAGCGAGCGCCTCGCCCGTGAGCCAGCGCGCGGCGGGGCCCGGCCGGAACCAGGTGAGGGCCGCCAGGGAGGCGCCCACCGCCCCCGGGACGGCGGGTTCCAGCTCCGAGCCCGGACGGCCGGCCTCCAGCAGCCGCCCGGCGGCGGCCTCAAGGCCGTCCCTGTAGGACGTACGGGCCAGCTTGCGCGCCGCGCGGTAGACGGTGAAGGGGACGAAGAAGGAGTGCGCGGCGGGCCCGTCGGCGCGCGCGAGGGCCGACACGGGGCGCAGCAGATGCCGGCGGCGGCGGTCCATCAGCAGGTCGGCGAGGCGCGCCGGGTGGGCGTCGAGGACCTGGCGGGCGCCGTGGCCCACGAGGTGGTCGGCGCTGCCCGCGGTGAGGCGCCGGCGGTGGCGCTCGGCGGTGACGAGGGAGGGGCCGGGTTCGTCGGTGAGGGGCCCCTCCAGGTCGGCGTAGGGCAGGGCCTCTTCGCCCGCGGTGACCACGACGTGGTGCAGCCGCGGGTTGTCGGCGATGGCGCGGGCGCGCTCCAGCTCGGCCTGGCGGGAGCGGCCGTTGCCCGTGGCGAGGTCGTTGAAGGTGACGGCGAGCAGCCGCTCGCCCGCGCCGGTGCCGTGACCGAAGAGCGTGCCGGGGACGCCGGGCAGCCCGGCGGCCAGCAGCGCGAGGGTCGCGGAGGCGCTGCCGCCGGACAGGTCGGCGCCGATGCCGGGCGCGGGCCCGCCGCGCGAGGCGCGCCGGTAGGCCGGTCCCATGCCCGGTACGGGCCCGGGGTCGAGGTCCCCGAACTCGGTCTCCGGTGCGTGGCGCGGCGCGTCCAGCCGCGCCCGTACGGCCTCCACGAGGGCGTCCCGGACGCCTGCCACCGCGTCGTCGGCGGCAAGTTGAGGCGCGGCGACGGCGAGCGAGGCCGTTGGCTCGTAACCGATGATGTCGCGCGCGCCGTCCCGCAGTACGAGCGCATGGCCGGGCGGCACGCGCCGCACCCCGATGTAGGGCGTGCCGTCGCCGAGCGCCTCCGGGGAGTCGGGGCAGGCGAGCAGCGCCGCGAGGTGGCCGATGTTCAGCTGGGCTTCGACCAGGTCGGCCAGCGGCAGGGCGGCGGTGGCGTAGGCGGTGCCGCGGGCCCATTCGGTGTGGAAGACGGGGCGCGCGCCCGCCAGGTCCCCCGCGACCGTGACCCGGCGGCCGACCTGTGCGACCGCCGTGTAACTGCCGCTCCAGGCCGTCAGATGCCGCAGTGCGCCCCCGCGCGCCGCCAGCAGTCCGACGCGCAGTTCCTCGTCGCTCGCGCCGCAGCAGCCGAGGACGGCGAGGCGGGTGAAGGGGTCGGCCTGCACGACGCGGACCTCGTCGGGCCGCCAGTCGCCGACGGCCCACAGCGGGTCGGGGTCGCCCCACAGGAGCTGCGCGCCGACCGGATGCACCGTGGAGCCGTCGGCCCCGGCGCCTCGCCGGGTAGCACGGGGACCGGTCCCGGAGGCGGCACTGCTCCACCCCACCAACCACCGCATCGCGGCCTCCACAGGGTGTGGACAATCAACAGGTAGCAGTCATCATGCACAAGAGGCTGACAGTTTCGGCATCGCCCGGTCAGCGTGTTGATCACGCCTTATCAACCAACTCGGCCTCAACTGGGGCGAAATGCCGCACTGTCATGGACCGTGCTGGGTCCATGCTGCCATGAGTGGGGCGCGCGAGCGGCGCACCGGAGGTGCGTAGGAGGCGTGCGCCGGACGGCGACGCGCGGGGCGCGCGGGCGCGCGGCGGGTGGCGACGAGGGGGCGCGGGGAGCGACGGGTGGTGGCGACGCGGCGTGGCGACGGTGGCCTGGCGGCGGGGGCTCGGCGGTCGCGGGGGCTCGGCAGTCGCGGGGGCGGGCAGCCCGGCCCGTAGGCCGAAAAAGGCGCATAAGCGCGGAAGTTGCGGGCGCGCAAAAGGAGGGGGTGGCCCGGCCGTCGCGCACCGTGCTGCCGTGCGCCGGTCCGCCACGCACCCGGTCCGACCCATGGAACCGATGCGCACCAGGCCGTTGCCCGCCGGGCCGCCCCCTCCCCGGCCCGGACGGGAGCTCGGCTCGTACGCGCATGCCGGCCACAACGGCATGCGCCATATTCAGCCAAACTCGGCCGCGCCCTACTTGGGCGCGCGCGTCCCCGATGCCCGGACCGCGATGTCACAGTCCGGGAGGCGGACTCCGCCCCCCGGACCGTTCCGCCGCCCGCGGGGAATGAGGCGGCGGTGTCCCCCAGCCCACTCGATCCAGTACAGCGGGCCGACCCACGCATCACCCATGGAAGCGCTCCCGCGATGGCCCGTGCAGAGCGCACGGTAGGCGCACGGCCACACACAGGCGGAGCACATGCCCCTCGATGCACGTGCACACGGACCAGAATCCCGCCATCCGGGTCCGCACCCCTTAACGGTCGGGATCCAGGGAACTACGCTGGGTTTACGAATGCCCCGCGCCTATGCCGGGGCGGCCGTCGGTGCTGGCGAGGGGTGCGCATGTCCAGGGAGCTACGCGGGCCGAATGAGAAGCTCGGGACCGTACTCGCCCTCGCGGGGATCAGTAACGCCGGCCTCGCGCGCAGGGTCAACGACCTGGGCGCACAGCGCGGATTGACGCTTCGGTACGACAAGACGTCGGTCGCGCGGTGGGTCTCCAAGGGGATGGTGCCCCAGGGGGCCGCGCCCCATCTGATCGCCGCCGCCATCGGCAGCAAACTCGGCCGGCCGGTGCCGCTGCACGAGATCGGGCTGGCGGACGCGGACCCCGCGCCCGAGGTCGGCCTCGCCTTCCCGCGCGACGTCGGCCAGGCCGTACGGGCCGCCACCGACCTCTACCGGCTGGACCTGGCCGGACGGCGCGGAGGCGGCGGGATCTGGCAGAGCCTGGCCGGTTCCTTCTCCGTCAGCGCGTACGCCACCCCGGCGTCCCGCTGGCTGATAACCCCGGCCGACGGCTCGGTGGCGCGCGAGGCGCACCAGGCCGCCAAGGAGGCGGACGCGGGCGGCGGCCCGGAGGGCTTACCGCAGCGCGTCGGCCACTCCGACGTGACCAAACTCCGCGAGGCGGCGGACGACGCGCGCCGCTGGGATTCCAAGTACGGCGGCGGCGACTGGCGTTCCTCCATGGTGCCCGAGTGCCTGCGGGTGGACGCCGCACCGTTGCTCCTCGGCTCGTACAGCGACGACGTGGGGCGTTCGCTCTTCGGCGCCACCTCCGAGCTGACCCGCCTCGCCGGCTGGATGGCCTTCGACACCGGCCAGCAGGAGGCCGCGCAGCGCTACTACATCCAGGCGCTGCGGCTCGCGCGGGCGGCGGCGGACGTGCCGCTCGGGGGGTACGTACTGGCGTCGATGAGCCTCCAGGCGACGTACCGGGGGTTCGCGGACGAGGGCGTGGACCTCGCCCAGGCCGCCCTGGAGCGCAACCGCGGCCTCGCCACGGCGCGCACCATGAGCTTCTTCCGGCTGGTCGAGGCGCGCGCCCACGCGAAGGCGAACGACGGGCCCGCCTGCGGCACGGCGCTGAAGGCCGCCGAGGGGTGGCTGGAGCGGGCGCGGCAGGGCGACGGGGACCCGTCCTGGCTCGACTTCTACTCCCACGAGCGGTTCGCCGCCGACGCCGCCGAGTGCTACCGCGACCTGAAGATGCCGCGGCAGGTGCAGCGCTTCACCGAGCAGGCGCTGTCCCGGCCGACGGAGGAATTCGTCCGCTCGCACGGGCTGCGGCTGGTGGTCTCGGCCGTCGCCGAGCTGGAATCGGGCAATCTGGACGCGGCGTGCGCGGCCGGGACGCGGGCGGTGGAGGTGGCGGGGCGGATCTCGTCGGCCCGTACGACGGAGTACGTGCGCGACCTGCTGCACCGCCTGGAGCCGTACGGGGACGAGCCGCGCGTCGTCGAGCTGCGGGAGCGGGCGCGGCCGCTGCTGGTCACGCCGGCGTGAGGGGATTTCACGCCGGGGTGGAGGGAGCGGGCGCGGCAGGGCTCTGTCGGAGTGGACAGGCTGGGTGAAGAGTCGTCTGTGGTCGTCGTCGCCCGGCTGTGGACGGCCGGGACGCGGACGGTCCGGACCAGGCCGCCCCTGCGATTTCGCCCCGTTGTCAGCGTTGTCGGCGGCGTTGTCAGTGGCACGCGCCATGATGGGGAACGCTGGGAGAGAGGGGCCGGTGCGGCGCCTCGGGGGCTTCGGGGCGGGAGGTGACGTGGTGGCGGCGTACGAGTGCGATGTGCTGGTGATCGGGGGCGGGATCGTCGGCTTGTCGACGGCGTATGCGATCACCCGTGCCGCGCCCGGCACCCGCGTCACCGTGTTGGAAAAGGAGTCCGGCCCGGCCCGCCATCAGACCGGCCGGAACAGCGGCGTGATCCACAGCGGCATCTACTACCGGCCGGGGTCGCTGAAGGCGCGGTTCGCGATGCAGGGCGCGGCGGAGATGGTCAAGTTCTGCGTCGAGCACGGCATCGCGCACGAGGTCACGGGCAAGCTGATCGTCGCGACGGAGCGGGCGGAGCTGCCGCGGCTGCACGCCCTGGTCCAGCGCGGCAGGGAGAACGGCATCCCGGTGCGGGAGCTGGGCCCCGCGCAGATAGCGGAGTTCGAGCCGCACGTCCGCGGCCTCGCGGCGATCCACGTCGCGACGACCGGCGTGTGCGACTTCGGCGCGGTGGCGCGGCGGCTGGCGGATCTGGCGGCGGACGCCGGGGCGTCGGTGCGGTACGGGGCGGAGGCGACCGTGATCGGCCGGCGCGGACCGGCGGTCGCGGTCCGTACGGCGGCGGGCGAGGTGGTACGGGCACGGGCCCTGGTCAACTGCGCGGGGTTGCGCTGCGACCGCGTCGCCCGGCTGGCGGGCGACGATCCGGGCATGCGGATCGTGCCGTTCCGCGGGGAGTACTTCGACCTGTCCCCGGCCCGTACGGACCTGGTGCGCGGCCTGGTGTACCCGGTCCCCGACCCGGCCTTCCCCTTCCTCGGCGTGCATCTCACCCGAGGCGTCGGCGGGGGCGTCCATGTGGGGCCCAACGCCGTCCCCGCCCTGGCCCGCGAGGGGTACGACTGGCGGACCGTACGGCCGGCGGAGATCGCCGGGACGCTGGGGTACCCGGGCGCGTGGCGGATAGCGCGCCGCCACTGGCGCTACGGAGCGGGCGAGCTGCGCCGCTCGCTGTCCAAGCGGGCCTTCACGGAGGCGGTGCGCCGCCTGCTGCCGGAGGTGGCCGAGGGCGATCTGATACCGGCGACGGCCGGCGTGCGGGCGCAGGCGGTACTGCGGGACGGGACGCTCGTGGACGATTTCCTCTTTGCCGAGTCGTCGCGGGTGGTGCACGTGCTGAACGCGCCGTCCCCGGCGGCTACGGCGTCGCTGCCGATCGGGAGAGAGGTGGCGCGGCGGGCGCTGACGGCGATGGGCGGAGAGTAGGGGGTGGGCGGAGAGCAGGGGGTGGGAGCGGGGTGACAGGCGGGCTGCGACCGGGCCCGGCCCGGGTTCCGTAGAATCGAGTAATTGTGTCCGAGAACCCCACTGCGAATCCCGCTGCGAACCCCGGTGCCGCCCCCGACGCCCGTGAGGCCGACGAGGGGCGCGTCCGCGACCGCCGCGAGCCGATGTTCCCCGACGGCCCGGCGCCGGACCCGGCGGGCTCGCACCATGAGCGCCGCATCCGCTCGTTCCAGCCGCGCCGCAGCCGCGTCACGGCGGGCCAGGGCGACGCGCTGCGCCGCCTGTGGCCGAAGTGGGGGCTGGACATCGACGGGCTGCGCGAGCTGGACCTCGGGGAGCTCTTCGGCGACCCGGAGCTGCCGGTGGTCCTGGAGATCGGGTTCGGCATGGGCGAGGCGACGGCGCGGATGGCGGCGGCCGACCCCGGCACCGGCATCCTGGCCTGCGATGTGCACACGCCCGGCCAGGGCAACCTGCTGAGCCTGGCGGAGCGGGGCGGCCTGTCCAATGTGCGGGTGGCCAACGGCGACGCGATCATCCTGCTGCGCGAGATGCTCGTGCCGGACGCGCTCGCGGGCATGCGGGTGTACTTCCCGGACCCGTGGCCGAAGAAGCGGCACCACAAGCGGCGGCTGATCCAGCCGGAGTTCCTGGCGCTGGCGGCGACGCGGCTGGCCCCCGGCGCGGTGCTGCACTGCGCGACGGACTGGGAGCCGTACGCGGAGCAGATGCTTGAGGTGCTCGACGCGGATCCGCACTTCGAGAACGTAGAGCCTGGGGGCGGTTACGCGCCGCGCCCCGAGTACCGGCCGCTGACCAGGTTCGAGGGCCAGGGCCTGGACAAGGGCCATGTGGTGCATGACCTGCTGTTCCGCCGCCGCTGAGTTCCACTGCCGCTGGCCCGCTGCCGCTGGCCCGCTGCCGCTGGCCCGCTGCCGCTGGCGGCTGACCGCCCGATTGTCTTGTCGGCCATAATCCGACTATCTCCCACTCTCCCCTGGTTAGGGTCTTCGAGTGCCTGAGTCCCCGCCTCCCCACCAGCCGACCGACCGCTCCGCCGCGGCTCAGCCGTGGGGACCGACCGCGCCCTGGGCCGCCGGCCCGCATACCGGGACGGCAGATGGGCAGCCGCCGACAGTTGGAGAGCCGGTGGCCGGACAGCCGCCCGCATACCACCCGGCTCCGCTCCCGATTCCCCTCCCGATTCCGGCGTACGAGCAGAGCCCGCGGTTCACGGCGGTGCCGGCGCCGTCCGGTTGGCGCTACAAGCCGCGCCGGGCGCTGTGGGAGAACAAGGCGCTGCGGGCGACGGCGCTGATCCTGCTGCTCGCGCTGTCGGGCCTGGTGATCCTGGCGCTCGTACGCGAGCAGACGGGCACGGAGGGCTTCCTGGTGGGCCTCGGCCTGGCCGTACTGCCGGTGCCGCTGCTGGTGGCGGCCTTCCGCTGGATGGACCGGGTGGAGCCGAAACCGTGGCGTGACCTGGTCTTCGCGTTCACCTGGGGCGCGTGCGCGGCGACCCTTGTCGCGCTGCTGGCCAATGGTTTCGCCACGAAGTGGCTGCTGAGCACCGTAGATGTGTCGCAGCACGCCGACGCGAATACGTGGGGTGCGACGTTCGTCGCGCCGGTGGTGGAGGAGTCGGCGAAGGCGGCGGGCGTGCTGCTGCTGTTCCTCTTCCGTCGCCGGGACTTCAACGGGATCGTCGACGGCGTCGTCATAGCGGGCATCACGGCCACGGGCTTCGCGTTCACCGAGAACATCCTCTACCTGGGCAACGCCTTCGCCTCGGACCAGAACTTCGGCTACTCGGGCATGCAGTCGACCACGATCGCGACGTTCTTCATCCGCGTGCTGATGTCGCCGTTCGCGCATCCGCTCTTCACGTCGATGACGGGCATCGGCTTCGGCCTGGCGGCGACGTTCGCTCCGCGGCGCCGCGTCCTGCGCGTCCTGGTACCGCCGGCCGCCCTGCTGATCGCGATGACCCTGCACGGCGTCTGGAACGGCGCGTCGGCCCTGCCGGGCTTCGGCTTCCTCGTGGTCTACGGCCTCTTCATGGTCCCCGTCTTCGGCGTGCTGACCTGGCTGACCGTCTGGTCCCGCCAGAACGAGCTGCGGACCATACGCACCCACCTCCCCGCCTACCAGGCCGCCGGCTGGCTCACCCCGCCTGAGCCCATCGCCCTCTCCTCGATGCGCGCCCGCGGCATAGCCCGCCACCTGGCCCGCCGCACCGGCGGCCCGCAGGCGGCCCGAGCCGTGACGGAGTACATCTCCTTCGCGACCTCCCTGGCCTTCCTCCGCCAACGCGCCTACCGCGGCACGGCGGGCCCGGACTTCACAGCCAGGGAACAGGAACTCCTCCACCACCTCTGGCAACGCAAACCGATAGCCCAACCGGCTCTGACCCATGCGATGCCGCAGCCGCACTGGCCGACGCCGTACGCCCCCGGCCAGTTCCCACCCCAGTACGCGCCGCCGGCCTACCCTCCGCCGGGGCATCAGCGCTGATCCCGGCACCGGAACGGGAGTACAGCACGGTGAGCTCTCGCCACACCCGCATGACCAGCAGTGACCGTCATCCTTCAGGACTCTGACGCGAGGCAGTACATGCTCCCTATCGATGTTTCCGCCGCCACCAACATCGCACACACTCCGAACCCAGCGCCTGATCCCGGTGTAGTAGCAGTCGCTGACTGGTTTCAGAACGTCCCAGGTTTTTCGGAAAAATTTGGAGAAGCCCTACGTCAGTCCTTTGATGAGGTTCTTGACGGGCAGCGCACCGGGCGTTTCGACATAAATGATCTCGAGAAGACAGAGAAGACCTATCTGGGGACCAAGGTCGAAATCGTCGTACGCGCCGCTTTTGATCTTTCACGCGGCGAAAAAATGGACTACTCCGTCGCGAAACATGAGGTTGATTCGAAATTTACAGTGGGAACCAACTGGACGATCCCTGGTGAGGCGCAAGGGCACATCTGCCTGCTCATGATGGCCAGCGACCATACGTCCAGCTTCCGTATCGGTTTGCTCCGCATTAA
The DNA here is from genome assembly GCF_040654795.1 of Streptomyces sp. NPDC050617. NCBI lineage: Bacteria > Bacillati > Actinomycetota > Actinomycetes > Kitasatosporales > Streptomycetaceae > Streptomyces > Streptomyces sp. NPDC050617. The sequence goes on from NZ_JBFAIS010000011.1 coordinate 19,244, forward strand.
AGACGAGTACCTCAACCCTGGGGGTAACCGGGACGGGAAACGGTCAATTTCCAAGGCGGGGCGCGCGGCCGTCTACTGGCTAGTACCCAACGGGAAACTTCCGGAAAATATTCTTATGAGCATCACGGAAACAGACCGGAATGCGATCTTTGACTCCGGAAGCGGGCAAGCGCGAACCAATGAACTTTTCCGCCGCGTACAGAAAAGACTGGTGAACCGCAACACGGTCGTGACAGTAGCAAAGCAAGAGGACAGTCCCAAGCGGGTACGAGACGCACGACTGCACCTTCGCAATGAAGGCATCGTCATCCTGGGGCATCAGTCCACGCATCGGTCGATCGCCCGGGAACTCGGCCTGCCCGTCCCAGGCAGGAGCTATTGGGTTGCCGCGCGCCTGACGCCCATAGCTCCGGGGTCGGACCGCCCCTCCAGCAGCATCAGCGGAACGCACTATGCCGTCGCAGAACCGTACGAGTCTGCCGTCCCCGCGCCAGCGATCTGAACCCCGGCCCTCGCCATCGCAACCGACTGCGCAAGAAGCCATGGGTGCAGAATGGGTCTCATGCCTGACGATCCACAGTGGACGGCCCCTCCCGGCTCTTGGGCGTCATCAGCCGCCCGGCGCCGGAATATGCAGGCCATCCAGAGCCGCGACACCAAGCCCGAGCAGCTCATTCGTCGGCTGGTACACGCGCAGGGGCTGCGGTACCGCGTGTGTGCGAGACCTCTGCCGGACCTTCGCCGAACGGCTGACATGGTCTTCCGTCCGGCGAAGGTCGCGGTATTCATCGACGGCTGCTACTGGCACGGCTGCCCCGACCACTACGTTCCACCGAAGACTAATTCCGGTTACTGGTCGGACAAGGTCGCCAGGAACGTGGCACGTGACCGGGACACGGACCAGCGTCTTGCTGAGACTGGCTGGCTCGTACTCCGGTTCTGGGAGCACGAGCCATCAGACGCCTGTGCGCTCCAGATCGCCGATACGGTCAGAGAGCGGCGCCTTCTCCTGGCCAACAGGCTCGGGGACGTGGAATAGCGCCGACTGCTCTTCCCTGCCATCTCGGGCAGCGCTCTCCTGTTCCTCGGGGCGTAGCACCGAAACGATCGCCTTGCCGACCGCCTCGGCAACCGGCGGCGGGAAAGCGTTGCCGACCTGGCGGTACCGGGCTGTCTTGCCACCGAAGAACTGCCAGTCCGCAGGGAAGCCCTGGATGATGGCTGCCTGGCTGACAGTGAGCATGGGGCCCGACTCAGTGAACAGGTCCCGGCTGGGCACACACTTGTCGGGATCGTTGGCCACGCCAAGCCCGTTGACACCGAGCGCCGCCCAGGCCGCCTTCGCCCGGGTGGGGCCGAGATCAGCGCCACCGTGCTTCTTGGACCCGCCCACCAGCGTGGGTGCGACGCCGCCCTGATCTTTGGCCTTCTTCAGCCACCGCTTATATGCCTTGGTCCCGACTTCGCCATGGGCCTTGAACCGAGCCTCCATGGTCTTCTTGAGCGCTGCGGCCACTGTGTAGTCCTGGTCCGACGTCGCTGTCGGCCACTCGAACTTGGCGTCCTTGAGCAGCTTCTTGTCGATCGCCACCAGGATCGCCCGGGGGCGGAGCTGCGGCACGCCAAACTCACGGGCTTCGAGCACCTTCCAACCACAGACTTCGTAGCCGGCCCGCTCAAGCCGCTCGATGATCCGGAGCCGGTAGGGCCTGAACTTATGTTCTGGTTCAAGGATGCCGCGAACGTTCTCGATCATGACGGCCTTGGGGCGCAAAAGATCTACGAGCTGCAGCATCCGCGGGAAGAGATCGCGGTCGTCGTCCTCTCCGAGCTGCTTCCCAGCCAGGGAGAACGGCGGGCACGGCACCCCGCCCGCGAGCAGGTCAAGATCGCCGGGCTGAAGCCCGAACTTCTCCAGCTGCTTGTGCTTGAACGGATCGACCTCTTTGACATCACCTTCGACAACCTCGCACCCCTTCCACTCGGGATGCTTGGCGACGTTGAGACGCAACGTCTCGCAGGCATGCTTGTCGATCTCAAGGAGAGCGAGATGGCGGAACCCGGCCCGGTGCAAGCCGACGGCTTGCCCTCCGGCTCCGGCGCAGATCTCGATCGAGGTCAGCGGTCGGCCGCTGAAACCCATCGGCTCCTCCTGGTTTGGCACAAAGCAGACGTACAAGTGTCGCAGAGGCCGCGGGCACCACTGCCGGGACACAGCTTTGCACGACCTCTTGCCTGAACCAGGAAGTGTTGCAGCTCCCTCTGACATCAGTCAGCGAAGCAGGCCACAGGCCGGCATCGCGCCTACGGCTTCCGGGCCGCTTCCTCTGGTACCGGTCGAAGTCCGGGCCGGAGCCGGGGTACTCGGCCCGGCCTGGAGAACCACCCGCAGCGGGCAGCTGCCGACTGGCAGAGGTACGCGCTCGGGGAAGTAGACCACCTCGCGCCCCTGTTGCGGCCTCCCTGACTGCAGCCGACGTCAGACAGCGGTTTCAAGATGCCTGGCTACAGCCTCCCAGTCAGCCATGCTCATCCCCCAGGTGTCGTCTTCTTCTTCCGGGTCAGCGAGCTGACGTACCGACGGGTCGTCAAGGATCGTTCCCATAAAATCTAGTTTTGCGGCAAGACGGTCTGCCACAACCTCATCAATGGTTCCGTTCGCGACAAGAACGGTAATCTGAGTCCTTGTGTCCGGCATAAGCCCGAGCCGGTGGATACGGTCAAGGCTCTGCAGGAAGCGGCCGGCAGCAAAATCACGGTCCACGTAAATAGCGTCGTGGCATACATGATGGAGACTTATCCCCTCCCCCAGAGTAGCCGGATTGGACAGGAGTACCATGCAGTCCGGGTCCTCCCTGAACCGTAGTATCTGCTCGTCCCTGTCTGGGCTTCCACCGTGAACAATAGCTGGCTGAAAATTCTTCAGCATGACTTCCAGCGAAGTCAGATTGCGGACGAAGGTAGACCATACGAGGGTTTTCCGTCCCTGCTCCGCATTCTTCATGACGGTCTTCAAGACCGCCTCATACTTCGGAGAGAGCTCGTAGCGCGGAAGATTGCGCATCAGCTCGCTCAGTGACCCACCTTGGGGAAATTCCAGAGGAGGGATATAAAACGGAAGCGGCTCATAGCGAGTACCGCCTTCGGTCAGCAGCGTCGGGCTAGTACTGGCCATCATCAAATAGACGAGGACCTTACCCAGTTTGGCAAACTGCTCCTGCTCAGGAGATCCATGTTCTCCGAGCCTGGCCGTGAGCGCGTTGTACAGCTTCCGGTGTTCCGGCCCGAGGTCTACGGGCTGGATACGGACATCCACCGGCGGCAGGCCAAGTTCACTCTTCGTCGTACGGGTGAAGAGCGGTCGCAGCACTCTGCTCGCATGAGCCAGATCCCCTCCCGCCACAGCCCGGTCGACAGCACGCCGCCCGTGGCCAGGCCAGACGAAGGAAAGGAGACTCTCCAGATCCTTGGCTCCGTTGGGAGCCGGCGTGCCAGTCAGAATCAGCCGGTGCCGCGCCAGCGGGCCCAGAGCCATGCAGGCGGCGCCATACGTGCCGCGCGACCCCAGCTTCATCCTGTGCGCCTCATCCAGCACGATCATGCTCGGAGCCGCGCTCAGCCAGTTCGCCAACGACGTGAGCGAGCGGTGCAGCCGCTCGTAGTTCACCAGCAGCACTTCGGTGCCGAAGTCCATCGTCTTGTCCGCCGTCTTCACGACAAGCGGCTCAGAAAAACATAGTGAGCTTTCTTCCCACCACGCCTCGTAGGCCGATTTGGGGCACACCACCAGCAGCCGACTGACCTTGCCGGCTTCGCGAAGCGCCGCGTAGACAGCCATCGCGGTCCGCGTCTTGCCTGCACCGGGAACACTGAAATTGGCACCATGGGTCAGGGACAGCAGCCTGCCCACGTCCCGGAGCTGAAACTCAGTGAGCGGGGCGCGCCAGTCCTCTCCCAGGCTTTTCCGTACCTCATCAGCCGGTACAGCGTCGTCGGCCGCGCGGCCGGCCGCCCCTGCGCTGAGGCGATCCTCCACCGCCTTCGCGTCAGTGACAGATCCCTCCGCCAGTGCCTGCAGGTCCGCGTCGAAGCGCACTTTGGCGGGCTCGTGCCACCCATGGAGTTCCCCGAGGTTCGCGAGAAAATCTTCTAGGTCGACCACCGCGGTGAGCTGTCCGCGCTGGGCTCCGCTGGAAAAGCGGGCTACGAGCCTCACCAGATGCTGATGGCACTCCTCCACGGTCCGCAGCACCACCTTGGTACGCGTCTCGTCGAAGCCAATCCGCAGGCTCGCCCCGGGAACTATGTTCACCCCTGTCCCTTCATGACGGCTTCCGTCAGCCAGTTGACGCCGTCGCCCGGCTCAGCAAGGCCCCTTACCGCCTGGCGGGCGAGCTTCGCGAGGCTCGCTTTGAGCCGGAGGACCGCGTCATCGAAACCTTCCTCATCCAGATCCTGGCTGGAGCGCGCCTGCGCCAGATCCGAAATGCTCTGTTCAATGGCCGCACGGGCGTCATCCAGCCGCTCCGCTGCCGTCTGCTGAGTCTTGCGCAGCGACTCGTCCCGGTATGCGAGATCCAGTGACCTCCGCATGCTTTTCCGAGCGGCTACGACCCGGTCTCGGGCATCTTGGACCTTCTCTGAGGGCAGACCGTCAGCCCCCTCGGTCGCCTTGGCCCTGAGCAGGCTGTCAGTGAACGCCCGCACCTCAGCCACCTTCACCGAGGGGCCAGAAACCGAAACGCTCAGGCCGGGGATCACGCTCGGCGCTGCCTCAGGTTCCGCTACCGGTTTCAAGTCGGCTGGCAGCGTTTTCGCCAGGTACCTCTCGTGGAACGCGTCGTCGATGAGCCTCGTCCGGGTCTTAGCGAAGTCGAGGATGATCGCAGCCATCCTCGACTCCTTGATCAGTTCCGCGTGGTCCCGGCTCCGCGACTTCTCCGCCTTCACATATGCCCGGTGCAGCTCTTTCAGATTTTCCTGATGTCCCTCGAAGTCCACCATCCGAAGGCGCGAGCCGGCTTCCGTCTGACTCCGCTCGATGAGATCCCGGATCACTTCGAGGATCCATCGTTCCTGCTTAAACGTCTTAAACTGCACGTGGAAATCGCGGGCGATGTCTTCACCGGCGCGGCCGGCCAGCTCTTGCTCTTCCATCGCGAGCAGCCGGTTGATGTACGAGTACTCGCGCCGCTTATCCGGCCGAAGCTGCAGAGCCAGCTCTACCTGATTGATGTCTTCCCAGGTAAAGGACGGCGGGAGTACGCCCACGCGAATGGATGTGCGCTTGAGCTGCCTCATCGCAGCGGCTCGGGTATTCCCGTTTACCAGAATACCTTCGTGAGTGATAAGCCCTGGCTCCCGCTGCCCGACCTCTTTCAGGCTGTCCCTGAGCGCCACGAAATCAGGGTCATCCTCATCGGGGTTCGCGGGCTTCCCCCGCAGAAGATAGTAGAGATATTCCTGGCTCTCAGGGATCCAAGGAGAACTCCTCAGAAGCTTTTCCCGGTCTGGCTTCTGGCTGCTCTGCGCCCGGATGCGGTGCGTATCCGGGTTGTAGTAGAGGTTGCGGAGCGGAACCTCAATCACCCCGACATGCAGCGGATTTTCATTCCACTCAACAGTGACAGTTTCCGGCGTTTTACCGGGCTCCTGGGCCTCCTTCAGCCGTTTGCTGACCAGGTCATAATTTTCGTCTGCCTTCGGGGGGCGGGAAAACTTCGGCACGTGATTACTCTCCTCAATGGACTTTCAGGGCTACGCTCTACCTGTTCCTCAGCGCTCCGCGGACCGCTTCCCGTGACTCCGCCGGCATCGTCCGGTACAGGCCCCAGAGACGCTCCATCGTGCTGAAGTCCCGTTGGTCTTCTCCGACCCACTGCGCGAAGTGATCCTGCTCGATGTCGCTCATCTGCTCAATCTCGCTGAGCAGCTTCTCCAGATCCGCGTGACTGCCACGGCCTCCTACCCGGCACTTCCGGCACTCCGTGACCAGTTCGGTAGCCGTCGTGCCGCCGGGCTTCCGCACCTCCCGCCGGGCGATATCGAGCTGGGCGGTCTCCAGGCTCCCCTCGTACGGCTCACCGCCGGCGATGCCGCAGACCCGGCACATGTGGCCGTCGGCAGCGATGATCTCGCGGCGCCTGTTCGCCGACACCGTCATAGCCGCCGTCTTCGGCTTCGCCTGTCCCTTCTTCCAGACCGGTGCCCCCATCTCGACGAAGCGCTGTTCGCTGGGGTCCAGCGTCTTGTCCTCACGGTTTGTGTCGATCCGCCAGCCGCGGTCCCGCAAGTCCCGCATCCGGCGGTCGATCTGGGACGTCTCCGGGAACGCCTCACGGAGCTCGGTCTTGGTGAAGACCTCCCCGACGCGCACCACCTGCACCAGCCACAGGGCACACCGGACCATGGTGCCCCGGCTCCCGTCCTCCCAGGACGGCAATTCCTCGATGTTCACGTTTTCCCGCCTTCCGGCCCATCCGACGGGCCCCAGCCGGTCCGGCCTCTGTCGCCGGACCTCCCGCCTCTATTCGACTTGAACTCACAGGACGAAACAAGCCTGAACGGATCTTTGCGGCCAAGCGCAAAGACAAAGCCGGCCAGCGATGAACCACAAAGAGGTGAGCGTGGGGAACGCAAACACGACGGACCGTCAAACCCCTTGCGCTATCGAGGCGTTGTCAGTGGGATAGTCCAGAATGAAGTGACGCCTCGCATCCAACACAGAAGGGGAGACACTCGTGCCGCTGACAGGGCAGCTCAAAGAGGGGTTCTGGGAAGGGAGCAGCCCCTCCAGGCAACGCTTCGCGTCCATGCTCAGTAAGTTGATCGACTCGATGCCGGTAGAAGGGGAGGAGCGGAAGGCCGCCCGGCTGGAAGTGCATCCGTCCACGTTGTCCTGCTACCGGCACGCGCGCCGGATGCCGCTTCCGCACCAGATCAGGAAGCTCTACTCGGACGTCATACGGCACACGCCCACCGGCGTTGTCCCCGTCAAGCTGGAGGATCTGCTGGAGCTCCGCGACATCGCCGCGGCCACACGTGTGGCCACTCTCGCGCCGGTCAGCGCCGTTCCCGACGAGCCCGCGGCTGAGGACCCCTCGACTGCCGTGCTGCCCGGCAAGCGCAAAGATGGGGACCGGCGCAGTGACCGGCACAGCGGGGAAAGCACTCCTGCTGGCAAGACGGCCGACGTCATGGTCGCGCACCAAGCCGCTGGCCGCCGCCAGGACGTTCTGAACCTCATCTCGGCGACGGTCAGCACGGCGGCGCCCAGACAGGTTGCAGAGACCATCCGCGAACTCTGCCGAAGGCAGCAGCCCGGCCTCGCCGAAGCCCTGCTGGCCAACGGCCGGAAGCGGAGCCATGCCGATGTCATGCGCTTGGCACTGGCTCTTATGGCTGCCGGGCTCACCGACTACGCGGAGACCGCGATGCGCGCGTCCCTCATGACCGATACGGCATAACCCTCGGAAGAATCTCCTGCCCACCCGCGCCACAGTCGAATATCTGCACCGCCCGGAGGCGCCGGGCCATTTCGTCCTGCCTGTCTCTACGCCCATTCCCATTGGTATCCGCGAGGAGAACATTTCTATGAGCGAAAAGCCCACCGACAGCTGGCGCGAGGACACCATCAGCATCAAGCGGATCGGTGCCCGGAAGGAAAAGAGGTACGACGACGGGCACTGGACGAGCCAGGAGGAGTTCCATGTCCTCGTGGAGTCCTGCGGAGGCCCCTCCGAACCGCTCCCTCAGGACGGTGAGTAGGCGGTCGCCCGCCTCAAGCCATCGCTGGCTTCACCGCTCAACTGGGCTTTGCCGAGAAGGAGTACGTCCAGACCGCTGGCCCGGTCAGCGCGCCGCTTCTGATTACTCCGTCTCCACCCGCACCCCCCGCGGCGGCCCCGTCCGGTATCCCGTCGTCAAGGCCCTGGTCAGGGATGTGATCAAGGCGGCTGGGGTGGTGTTCAGGGTGGTGGGGGTGGTGGTGATGACGTGGATGGCGTGGGATTCGAGGCGTTGGCGGCGGGAGGGGTGGCGGTCAGGGTGGAGGAAGTGGTGGGCTGCGGAGTCGACTTCCAGGGCTACGCCCGCCGCCGGCCAGTACGCGTCCGGGCTTGCGATGAATTCGCCGGCGGCGGTGTAGAGGTCCGGGTTCCATAGGGGAGCCGGGAGGGGGGACTTCGCGATGGCCGCTCTTGCCTTGCCCTCCGCCGACGAGGCCACGCCCGCCGTCAGTTCCTCCGCCGCCCTCGCGACCGTCGGGCTGCGGTCCAGGCCGGCCGCGGTGAGTTCGTCGACCAGGTCGCCCGCCGTGCAGAAGTCGCGCTGGACCGTCGCGGTGAGGAGGGCCCGCAGGCCGTTCGGGCGGCCAGTCCAGCGGGCCGCGATGTCGGCGGCGGCGCGGGCCGCCCCGGTGATGGGCATGCTCTCGACCAGCAGGTGGCGGGCCGGCCAGCGACGGGTCCTGATGACACGGACGTAACCCGCGTCCACGACCCGGCGGTCGTCCGGAATGAGCACCTCCACCGGTGCCAGTCGCGCCGCCTCGTGCCGCGTCGTGGAACCCGGTGCCATGTGCAGCGCCGCCCTGCCTGTCAGCAGTGCCGACCTGCCCGACAGCGGTGCCCCCGCCGCGCGCTGCCCCGCCGCGTACAGCACCGCCGCCAGCAGGCGCTGGAACGCGTCCGGCACCCCGGAATGGAGCAGGTAGACGCGCGGCAGCACCCGTTGCCACGGACCGTTCTCGCGTGCCCTGTTCCAGATCGCGCCCTGGGAGACCCCTAGGGCGCGCAACTGTGCGTGCGTGGCGAGGCCGCGTTGGCGGCGGACCAGTCGGGCCAGGAGCACCCGGTCGTACGAGATCGGCGTAGGCATGGGCAGTTGCTGCCCAGCAGGAACGGTCCCCCTGTCCTGCTTCTCCGACTCTCCTCCTACTTCCTCCCCCGCGGAAAGTCGCACCTCATCATCGGGTGTCCGCCTCCGCACCCCCCAGGCGTAGGGTCGAGGAAACGTTCGAGTTGTTTTGTCGCATTGTCTTGTCACGGATCGTGGAGGTTGCGCAATGGCTGGGGTTCCGACGTCTGTAGTGGCCGCCGGCGGGCTGGTCGGCGGTTACGGGGTGGCCCGGTGGACCAAGAAGCGGCCGCTGGGCGGGGCCGCGCTCGCCGCGGCCGGCGCCGTCGCGGCGCGGCAGTGGCAGCAGCGGTCCGGGACCGGCGCCGCCGCCGCGCTGACCGGGCTGTACGTGGCCGCCTTCGCCGGCTCCCACCCGCTCGCCAAGAAGGTCGGCGCCTGGCCCTCCGTCTTCGCCGTCGCCGGCGGCGTCGCCCTCGCCTCCTGGGCCGTCGAGCGGCGGGGGTAGCAGGCGAGGGGGGAGCGGGGCCCGGCCGCCCCGCCTCTCCCCGCCCCTCCCCCCTGCTTCCGCTCCTACTTCGACGCCTCCGTCAGCAGGTCCACCTCGTCAGCCGTCAGCCGCAGATCCGCCATCGCCAGCAGCGCCGGCAGCTGCCCCGTGTTGCGCGCGCTCGCGATCGGGGAGGCCACCGTCGGCTGGGCGGCGAGCCAGGCCAGGGAGACCGTCGCCAGTTCGGCGCCGTGGGCCTCCGCAACCTTGTCCAGCGCCTCCAGAACGCGCCGGCCGCGCTCGGTCCGTACGTACTCGGCGGCGGTGCCCGACCGCGCGCTGTCCACGGTCACGCCCGGACGGTACTTGCCGGTCAGGAAGCCCGACGCCAGGGCGTAGTACGGGACCGCCGCCAGCCCGTGGCGCGCGGCGGCGGTGGCCAGGTCGCCCTCGTACGTGTCGCGCGAGACCAGGTTGTACCGCGGCTGGAGCGCTGCGTACTTGGCCAGGCCCTCCGCGTCGGAGAAGGTCAGCGCCTCCTCCAGCCGGTCCGCCGTGATGTTGGAGGCCGCGATCTCGCGGACCTTGCCCTCCCGCACCAGCTCGTCCAGGGCCGTGAGGAACTCCGACACCGGTACGGACTCGTCGTCGTAGTGCGTGTAGTAGAGATCGATGTAGTCGGTGCGCAGCCGGCGCAGGGACTCCTCCACACCCGCCTTGATGCCGTTGGCGGCCAGACCGCGCTTCTCCGGGACGCCCGCGCCGACCTTGGTGGCCAGGACGATGTCCTCGCGGTTGCCGCGGGTCGCGAACCAGTCGCCCAGGACGGTCTCGGACTCGCCGCCCGAGTTGCCGGGGACCCAGGCGGAGTAGACGTCGGCGGTGTCGATGAAGTTGCCGCCCGCCGCCGTATAGGCGTCCAGGACGGCGAAGGACTCCGCCTCGTCGGCCGTCCAGCCGAAGACGTTGCCTCCGAGGCAGAGCGGGTGGACGGACAGGTTTCCGATCTTCTTGCGCTTCTCAGCCATAAGCCCATTTAACGCCTCGCCCGGACGCCTTTACGGTGCGGACGGACCCGTCCGTTCCGTTTAAGCCACATGGCCCCAAGAAACCCGCCGGCCCCGCCCGTTACAGCTTCAAGCCGTGCCCCCGCAGCCACGTCATCGGGTCCACCGGGGCGCCCCCGCCCGGCCGCACCTCCAGGTGCAGATGGGGGCCGGTGACATTGCCGGTCGCGCCGACCCGGCCGATGACGTCGCCCGTCTTCACCTTTCCGGAGGTCACGGAGATCGACGACTGGTGGCAGAACCACAGCTCAGTGCCGTCGTCCAGGGTGAGCACCGTGCGGTAGCCGTACGAACCCGCCCACCCGGCCTGCGTGATCGTGCCGCCGTGCACCGCCTTGATCGGCGTACCCGTCGGCGCCGCGAAGTCCTGCCCGGTGTGGTTGGCGGACCACATGTCGCCCGACTGGCCGAATCCGGCGGTAAGCGTGTACGAGCCGACGGGCAGCGTGTACGAGCCCGTCGGCTGAGCCTGCGCCGTGCCCTGCGCCGTCGCCCCCGGCTTCCCCTCCGCCTTCTGGTGGGCGGCCTTCGCGGCCTCAGCCGCCTCCGCAGCCTCCGCCGCCTTCTCGGCCTTCCGCTTGGCCGCCGCTTCCGCTTCTGCCTCGGCATCCGCCTTCCGCTTCGCCGCCGCGTCGGCGGCCTCGGCCTCCGCGGCTCGGGCGGCGGCATCACGCGACTCGTCGGCCGCGGCGGACTGCTGGTGCTCGGCCTGCTGAAGGATGCGGGCGCGGAGCGCCTCACCCGCGTCGGCGACGCCGTTCGCCGCGTCCTCCGCGGACAGGCCCATCCGGGACAGCGGCTGCTGATCCGCAACGGAAGCCTCAGAAGCCCCCGCCGTCTCCGGAGCGGAGTCGTCCGCTACGAGCGAGCCGATGCCCGGCAGGTCCTCGACGGCCGGCAGCTTCCCCGGCAACTCGCCCACCTGATCGGCCAGATGCGCCAGGTCGGGCACGGATATCGGCGGCGCCGGGCGGTCCTTGGCGCTCGCCATGCCGCCCGCCCCGACCGCCGCGATGACACCGACGCCGAGCACCGCTCCGCTACGGGCCATCGTGCCGCCGCGCTGCTTGCCGACCCGGTGCTTGCCGCGGGCCGGGCCCGCGGGGTCCTCGGCGGGGTTCCACTCCTCCCACAGCTCCGCGCCCCGCTCCCCCGACCAGCCCTCATTGGGGTCCGCTTCAGCGTCCACTTCAGCGTCCGCTCCACCATCCGCTGCGAAGTGCGCGGCGGCGGCGTGGGCGTCGGGGACCGGGCCGGCCTCAACGGTCTCGAAACCGGAGGCGGATGCGGCAGGCTCGGCAAGTACGGCGGGTTCGTACGGGGGCTCAAACGACCGAGCGTGCGTCGGCTCGTACATCGACTCGTACGCCGGCTCGTACATCGGCTCGTCGAGGGCAGGCTTGTTGGACGCCACGGGGGCGCACTCCTTTCCTTCCTTCTCGCCTACCGGGTTAGCTGACGGGTTCGGAGCAGGAAGGTCTCCTACGGGCCCCTTCTCGCGAAGGCGTCCGACTCACCCCAAGGTTGGTGGTTCCCCGGTTCCCTGGTGCCTCGTGTTGCCGGTGCTGCCGATGGTGCTGGGTACGTACGGTGTTGCCGGTGTTGCTGGTGCCTGCGGGATTCGGCGAAGGCGCACGGTGCCGCCTCTTGCGGCGGTTGTGACGACCGCGCTGCGTTATCGAACGTTAATAGAAGCGAGACCCGGATACCAAGCTGTTGCCCGTAATCCGCGCAGGCTTTGGTGAGGACTTTATGGACACGCGTCGGCGAAAGCGGTCGAGTCGTCGCAGCAGCCGAAACCCCTCGGCGGCGATCGTGCACCAGTCGTTATGCGCAGTGATCAAGATCCACTACGCACCGTGTTCCCGATCCCCGGCCCCCGGCAGCCGCCCCGCTCCGCCCCCGCTCCCGCCTGGACCCGCGCTCCCGCCCCCGCTTGGGCCCGCGCTCCCACTCCGGCCCGCGCCCCCGCTCGGGCCCGCGCCTCCGCCCCCGCTCCCGCCCCGCCGGATCGCCAGCAGGGCCATATCGTCCGACGTCCCCCCGCCCGTATGCCGCGCGACATCCGCCGCGAGTTCCTCCAGCAGCAGGTCCGGCCCGTCGAACAGCCGCCCGTTCAGCCGGGCCTGCGGATCGTAGAAGACGCCCCGCTCGTCCCTGGCCTCCGTCACCCCGTCCGTGAACAGCAGCAGCGTCGTTCCCGCCGGAAAGTCCCATACGTCCACCCGGTCCGGCCATACGCCCAGGTCGCCCATGCCCAGCGGCAGCGCCGGCACCTCCGGCGATGCCTCCACCGCCTTGCCGTCCGCGTACAGCAGCAGCGGCGGCGGGTGGCCGCGGTTCACGACGCGCAGCACCGCGCCATCCGACTCCGGCCCCGATACCGGCTCCGACGCCGATTCCACCCCCGTCACCGCCCCCGACTCCGACGCCGACTCCGACTCCGATCCCGCCCCCGGCTCCGCCCCCGTCACCGCCACCTCCGCGAGTACGGCCGTGGTGAACCCCTCGAACTGGTCCAGCCCCTCCCGTCTCGCCCCCTCCCGCTGCAACGCCCGCTCCAGCCGCGCCGCGAGCGCTTCCAGGGTCGCCTCCTGCTCCGCCGCCTCCCGGAACGCGCCGATCACGACGGCGACCGCCTCGACCGCCTCCAGTCCCTTGCCCCGGACGTCGCCGACGATGACGCGTACGCCGTGCGGAGTGTCCTGCACCGCGTACAGATCGCCGCCGATACGGGCGTCCGCCTGCGCCGCCACATAGCGCGCCGCGACGCACAGCCCCACGCCGATACTGGCCGGGGGCGTCGGCAGCACGGCGCGCTGGGCCGCCTCCGCGATGCCGCGCGCGGACTCCAGCTGCTGGTCGCTGCGGCGCACGATGCGGTTGATGCCGAGCGCGAGGATGGCGACGGTCAGGACGGTCGCGGTCTTGGTCGCGGTCTCGAAGGAGTTCACCGCCCGGTGGTACGCGTTGGTCCCGGCCGCGGCGGCCACGGCCGCGACGGCGACGGCCGCCGTGCCGCGCCGCCCGAAGAGCGGTGCCGCGACCAGCGGAGCGGCCGACAGGAAGGGGGCCCCGGTGTACTTCGGCGGGGTCAGGACGTCGAAGAGGACGCCGCCGACGATGAGCACGGCGGGGAGCCAGAGCGCCAGGCGGTTGGCGATCACGGCGCGGCGGGAGAGCCCGTTCGCGGACGGTCGGGCGGACATCCCCGCGGACATCCCCATGGACGGTCGCGAGGACACCCCCGCGGGCGCGCCCTCGCGTCCCCGGCTGCGTCCCCGGCCTCCGGTGCCTCGCTTCCCCACCGTTCTCTCCTGACCGGTCCGTCCCGCGCGGCGCCTCTCCCAGGCTTCCGGGCGCCGCCGGTCCCGGCGACCGCTGCTCGTCCAATCGGGTGGCCGCCGACCGCCCCCGCCAAACGGGGCCGTCGACGGCGGATCGAAGCGGGCTACGGGCGTACGCGCTGGTCAGGGCGTGCGTCGGGGAGCGTGCGAGCGGCCCGTACAGGCGCGCACGTCAGGAGAGCCGAGCGCGCCACGACACCGCGCGCCCCGCCACCCCCACTCCACCCCACCTCAGCGAGAAAAAGACGAGAAAGAAGAGAAAGAAGAGAAGAGAAAGGAGAAAGAGAAGAGACGAGAAAGAACAGCAGCCGTCAGGCCGCCGAAGTCCGCCCCCGCCCGCGTCCCGACCCGCCATTGCCGCCGCTGCCGCTGCCGCTGGAGCCGCGCCCGTTACCGCCGCGCCCGCCGCCGCCGGAGGCCGTACCCGCGCCCGTTCCCGTACCCGATCCCGAGCCCTGGAACGTACGGCCGCGACCGCCGCGGCTGCCCCGGCCACGACCGCCGGAGCCCGACGCCGCGCCCGAGCCGGAACCGCCCCCGGAGCCCGCGCCCGGCCGCGAGGGCCGCGACGCGCCCGAGGAGCGCGAGGACCGCGACTTCGGCTTGCCGCCCTGGGGCTGCGTCGGCGCCGGCGGCGTGATGACGACCGGGACGCCGCTGGGCACGCGCGCGCCCGTGATGCGCGCCAGTTCGGCGTCCTCCGGCCCCACCTTCGCGACCTGCGGAGTGATCTTCGCCGTGACCATCATCCGGCTCATCTCGCGCCGCTGCTCCGGCAGAACGAGCGTGACGACGGTGCCGGACTCGCCGGCGCGCGCCGTGCGGCCGCCGCGGTGCAGATAGTCCTTGTGGTCGACGGGCGGGTCCACGTTCACGACGAGGTCGAGGCCGTCGATGTGGATGCCGCGGGCGGCGACGTTGGTCGCGATGAGCGCCGTGACCTGCTCGGTGCGGAACTGGTCCAGCGTGCGGTTGCGCTGCGGCTGGCTCTTGCCGCCGTGCAGCGCCGCGGCCCGTACGCCGCTCGCCAGCAGCCGCTTGACCAGTCGGTCCGCGCCGCGCTTGGTGTCCACGAACATGATCACGCGGCCCTCGCGGGCGGCGATCCGGGTCACGGCGTCGCGCTTGCCGTCGTCCGAGACGTGCAGCAGGTGGTGCTCCATGGTGGAGACCGCGCCGACGGACGCGTCGACGGAGTGCGTCACCGGGTCGTTCAGGAAGCGGCGTACGAGCCGGTCGACGTTGCGGTCCAGCGTCGCGGAGAACAGCATCCGCTGGCCGTCCGGCCGCACCTGGTCGAGGAGCCGGGTGACCTGCGGCAGGAAGCCCATGTCGGCCATCTGGTCGGCCTCGTCGAGGACCGTGATGGCCACGTCGCCGAGCGCGCAGTCGCCGCGCTGGATGAGGTCCGCGAGGCGGCCGGGCGTGGCGATCAGCACCTCGGCGCCGCGCGCGAGGCTGTTCGCCTGGCGGCCGATCGACATGCCGCCGACCACCGTGGCCAGCCGCAGGTTGACGGCCCCGGCGTACGGCGTGAGCGCGTCCGTGACCTGCTGCGCGAGCTCGCGGGTGGGGACGAGTACGAGCGCCAGCGGGCGCCTGGACTCGGCGCGCCGGCCGGCGGTGCGGGCCAGCAGCGCCAGCCCGAAGGCGAGGGTCTTGCCGGAGCCCGTACGGCCGCGGCCCAGGACGTCCCGGCCGTGCAGCGCGTTGGGCAGCGTGGCGGCCTGGATCGGGAACGGCTCGGTGACGCCCTCCCGGTCCAGCGTGGCGAGCAGGCCGGCGGGCATGTCCATCGCGGCGAAGGTCTCCACGGGCGGGAGCGCCGGGGTGGTGCTGACGGGCATCGCGAACTCGCCACCCTCGGACGCGGCCGGCCGCCGGTTCGGCTGCCGGCTGCCGGAGGGACGGCCGCCGGACGGCCGGCCGGCGGCGGGACGGCCGCCGGAGGGGCGGGAGCGGGGCGTGCGGGCGGGGCGTTCGGAGCGGGTCATTCGAGAGGACCTTCCCTCAATGGGGTGGCACGCCTCAGGAACGACTTCGCGTCGCGAGCCCGTACCGGGACGGACGGGCGCGGAAAAGCCGGGGCGCGCGGTGAACTGGGCGGTGGAACGGCGGTGGAGCAATGGTGGGCGGCGATGGGGCGACGGTGCGGCGACGTGAGCGTGATGAGCGGCGATGAGGCGAAAAGCGGTGCCGCGACGGTGGAGCAGCGATGGGGCCCGCACCCAGCGGTGCGGGCCCCATCGTGGTGGTGCAACGTCCGATCGAGTGATCAGGCGGCGACGATGTTCTCCGCCTGCAGGCCCTTCTGGCCCTGCGTGACGTCGAAGGTCACCTTCTGGCCCTCAAGCAGCTCGCGGAAGCCGGTGGAGGCGATGTTCGAGTAGTGGGCGAAGACGTCGGGGCCGCCGCCGTCCTGCTCGATGAAGCCGAAGCCCTTTTCCGAGTTGAACCACTTCACGGTGCCGGATGCCATGTCTATCTCCTTCAATGGGGTGGGCCCCACACCGGAATAGACCGGCGAAAAACAAAAATGCGCCTTCGGCTACATAACCGTCAGGCGCACACGAGTTCATGGGTACCACAACTGCAACTCGAACAATCGTAGCACGCCTCGGCCCCGGCTCACACCAGGAGCCGGGGCCGGGGGATTCGGATCAGAGTTCGACGCCCTTGGCGCGGGCGTGCCGGTCGGCGGCGACCTCGGCCTCCGCCTCGTCCAGATAGACCTCGCAGACCAGCCGGCCGCCCTCGGTCATGTTGTGCTCCAGCTCCCAGAGGCTGACCTCGCCGCCGCCCTCCAGCAGGAAGGCGTGCTCGTAGAACCGGCACCAGGTCGTGTCCCGCCCGCAGCCGCGCCGCCGCGGCTTGGTGATCAGCGAGATGTGGTGGCCGCGAGCGTCCTGGAGCAGCTCGCGGACGACCTCGCCGGGCCCGTCCTCGTTCTCCGCGCGGCGCAGCAGCCGACGCGCGTGGTCCGGCGAGTCCTCGGCCGCGTACTCCCGGCGCGGCTGCGTCGGCACCATGGCCAGCAGCAGCTCCTCCGCCAGCCAGGGCGGCAGCTCCTCGGCCTCGGAGGCCGGGCCGCTGCCGCCGATCCACTCGTGCACGCGCCGCTCGGCGCGGTCCAGCGCCGCTTCCTCCGCGTACACCTCGTACAGATACCGCTCGTCGGGGCCGGCGTCGTGCTCCAGCTCGTACAGCAGCAGGCTGCTGCCGTCGGCGAGCAGGAAGATGTGCCGGTACGTGTTGCACCGCAGCGGCCGGGGCAGCTCGTTGCGCTGCCGGTACGAGCGGAGCTCGGCCTGGTGCATCAGCGCCGTGCCGAGCCGTTCCAGTATCGACTCGTCGATCTCGAACCCGTTCTGGGCACGGGCCAGCAACTCCGACAGCTGCCCCGCGGGCGCCCCGCACCCGCCGCCTTCACCCACTCGCGAGCTCTCCATGAATCCGCACCTCCCGGCTCTCGCCGAACCCGCCCCGCACAAGTTGGTCCCGCGCACTTACCGTAGCGGCGCGAACACGCACCACGGGCCAGATTCGGCCGAAGTGCCTCCGTATCCACGTCACTTCGGCATCGCGTGCGTACCGCGTTCGCACGTCAGAAGGGGTACGGGGGGCGCGTGGGGGCGCGTCGGCCGGATTCCGGGCGCTGCCGCCCGCCCAGCACGCGGGTCGCACACTCGCCGCGAAGCGCGCCGCACGGACGCTGCCTCGCCTCGCGGGTCGGAGGAGATTTCCTCGACCGATGAGAGTGGGACATCATCAGGGGCTCGAACCCTGCACCAATGGATTATCCGGATTGCCCTGCGTCACGCCGTCCGCTCACGCATCGCTCACGCATGGCGGGCGGCTGACCAGGTATTCGGCGTCGGTGCTCACGCCTGGGCGTCGCAGGTCAGGCAGCGGCGGACGGCCACTCGGTCGGCGTTCCCTTCGGTGGCTCGCAGCGGGTGGGACTCCGATATCCGGGACCAGGCGCCCGGACCGGGGCCGACCACCCAGCCGAACTTCGGCCCGGAGATTTCACTGTCGGAGAGGTGAAAGCAGCCGGGCAGATGGGCGTTCCCGGCGGGCGACACGATGATGGCGTCGGGCGCCTGCCCGCGGAGACCGGTCCGTCTCGGCGCTTGGCCTTCGGCGATGTGAGGGTCGCCCTCGGACGGGCAGGCGCACCCCGCCCCGATCAGGAGATCGCAGTGATCGCAGCGCTGGGCGGTCATGGTTCTCGTCCCTTCCTGGCCAGATATCCGGTTCGGCATGAAACTCCCCTGAGGCGGGAGCCGTTGGTCTCCATCGTCACATCTGCCCTCGGCCACGACGGTCGCGTGCCATGCCGACGGCCGCCGGAACGCGGCCCGCACCGCGGTGACGAGCTGGGGCTCGGGGAGCGCCGACCAGCCCGGCAACAGCACCGTGTCCGGCAGTTCCGCTCCCGCTGCGATGGCGGGTCTACCGCGCGGTGTTGTCAGGACGGGGTACACCTGCTGCACCGAACCGGCACCGCGGAACGCCGCCCGCGACAGGGCGAAGGAGTCTCGGTACGAGTCTTCGCCCGTTGCCGCGGGCTTCGAGGAGGGTGACCCACTATGTGCGGAATCGTCGCGGCGTTCGGCGAGGTCGACGTCCCGCTCTGCCGGGAGATGCTGGCCCGGATCGCGCACCGCGGCCCGGACGACACGGGCGAGACACGCAGCGGGGACGTCTGGTTGGGCCACCAGCGGCTGTCCATCATGGATCCGCAGGGCGGTCGTCAGCCGCTCGTGGGGCCGGACGGCCGTTCCCGCCTCGTGGCCAACGGCGAGATCTACAACCACCTCCGTCTCAGGGAGGAGCTGGGCCCCGATCGCTTCACGACGGGCTCCGACAGCGAGGCGGCCCTGCATGTGCTGCTCGTGGACGGTCCCGCCGGTCTGACTCGGTTGCGCGGCATGTTCGCGCTGGCACTCGTCGACGAAGCCGGTTCGCTCCTCGTCGCCCGCGACGCCCTGGGGGTGAAGCCGCTGTACTGGGCTCGTAAGGACGGCTGTGTCCTGTTCGCAAGCGAACTGCGTGCCTTCGCCCCCGCCGACCGTCCGCTGGCGGAGAGTTTCCCGCCCGGCTGCTGCTGGACCCCGCGGGGCGGGCTGGTGCGCTTCACCGACGCCGTCCCACCCCGGGTACGGCCCGCCCGGCGCCCTCAGAGGACCAGCGCGTCGGGTCAATGGGACGAGAGGCTGCTCAAGGCGGTGCGCGAGACGGTCGTCAGCGCGGTCGAGGACCGCATGATGAGCGATGTCGGCATCGGCGTCTTCCTCTCCGGCGGCCTCGACTCGGCGATCGTCACGGCCGTGGCAGCGGAGTACGCGAAGCGGCACGGGCGGCACCGGCCGCTCCCCACGTTCGCGGTCGGTACGCCCGGCAGCCCCGACCTGATGGCCGCGCGTGTGGTCGCGGAGCATCTCGGCACCGAACACCACGAGGTGGTGATGAGCCCACAGGACGCCATGGCGGCTCTGCCGGAAACGGTGCGGGCGATCGAGCACTTCGACGTGCATCTGGTACGCAGCGCGGTGCCGAACCTGCTGCTCGCCGAGTACGCCTCCCGGCGCGTACGGGCCGTGCTCACCGGGGAAGGCGCGGACGAGCTGTTCGCCGGCTACCCGGACTGCCACCGCGAGCCGTTCCTTGCCCCGGAGGCCCTGCAGGCCAGGCTGGTGGCGCTCGTGGAGGGACTGCAATGGGAGAACCTGCAGCGCTGCGACCGCACGACAATGGCGTACGGGCTGGAGGCCAGGGTGCCGTTCCTGGACCGGGACGTCATCGAGCTGGCGCTCTCGATCCCGCCGGAACACAAGATGATCGGCCCGGGCGTCGAGGAGAAGAAGCTGCTGCGGGACGCCTTCGCCGGCTGGCTGCCGGAGAAGATCCTGCGGCGCGGAAAGCTCCAGTTCGGCCATGGCTCCGGGGCCAAGGACGTCCTGGCAGCGGGCCTGGCGGCAGCGGGCCCCGCGGAGACCGCCATGGGCGACGCCGAGGAGGAGGCCGCCTTCTACGCTCTGTGGCTCGCCGAGTTCCCCGGTATCGATCCGGTGCGGGCGCTGGGCCGTTCAGCGCCGCCCGCCGAGCGACGCGACAGCCTGACGGAACGCCTCGACACAGCGGTCCCAGACTTCTGATCCCTCCCGCAACGACAGCAGAAGGGGCCACAGGTCGGCGGAGAAGGCCCGGCTGGCCTCGGCCGGGATGAGGGAGGGGAGATTGTCGACGGCGATGACGTCGAGAGGCCGAGGGGCCGCGCGCAGCCGCTTGGCAGGAGCGTCCCAGTCGGTGACGTGGTCGGAGACCGGGAGGGCGTTGAGTTCGGAACCCACGTCGCACGTCACGTCGGCGATCACGGAGAGCCGCCGCTGCTCATGGTCGAGGTCTGCCGTCGTCAGGAACGGCGGTACGGGCCGGCGGCTGCTGATGGCGTTCACGAGGATGTCGTGCGCGAGCAGTGCGTCACGGTCCAGGTTCCGGGTGTCCTTGGATCCCCAACGGGTCGGCTCGATGCCGGCCGCCCTGAGGGCGTCACAGGCCCCGCGCCCCGAGCGCCCCTCCGCACCGATCACCACGGCGGTGATGCCGGCCACGCGTCCGCCGGGTGACAACCGTCCGCGCAGTTCTTCCTGGGATGAGGAAACGAGCGGCGCCGTCAGCGCGCCCCGGTGCCGGAGAACAGCCAGCGAGGCCCCAGCGTAGCCCGCCCAGTAGCCGAAGGCGACCATCCGACGGCCCTCGGCGTCGAGGAGGTGTTCGAGGTCGAGCAGCGTGCCGCCGCCGGCCTCGAAGCGCCGCAGTAGCCGCGGGGCCCTCGCCTGCCCCTTGTAGGCGTGCCCGAAGAAGATGTGCCGATGGTCCAGCTTGGTGGGTTCGTCGGGCAGTTCCTTGAGGCCCAGGACGTAGTCCGTCGCGGGGCAGTGGCTCTCCCAACTGCCCTGCGGCGCGATCGCACAGCCGGCATCGGCGTACTCGCAGGCGGGAAAGGCGCGCTGCGACGACTCCTCGACCGTCACGTGCACCCCCTGCGCGGTCAGCTTGCGGGCGTCTTCGGGTACGAGAGCGGCACGCCGCTCGTTCTGCCGGGATTCGTGTCTCATCCAGAGTCGCAGCATGTCAGGCACCGCATAAGTGTCTGGGACATATATCCCAATATGCGGTTCGCCGCGCCCGTTCGGCAGCTCTGGGCGGGGGCGGAAGTCGACTGCCGGTCCGGTGAGATGTCGCGTCACCGCGCTCCGCAAACCACCCGGAAGTGGACTTGCCGCACCCACGGCCCTTCTGACTATCTGGAATCAAACGATAACCGTCGGTGGTGGGCGGTCGGTGAGCGGTGAAGGGACGACTATGAGTGATGCCCAGACGGCAGCCACGGGCGACGAGGACTCCGCGCCTGCGATCAGCACGGTCGCGGGGACCGGGGAAGCGGGCTCCGGCGGTGACGGCGGCCCGGCCGTTGAAGCCCAGCTGAAAAATCCGGCGGGTGTCGCGGTGGACAACACCGGCGCTCTCTACATCTCCGACCGCAACGGCCACCGGGTGCGGAAGGTCACCACGGATGGAAAGATCAGCACGGTCGCCGGGACGGGCGCCCAGGGCTCCGACGGTGACGACGGCCCAGCCGTCAAGGCCCGGTTGAACACGCCGCGCGGGATCGCAGTGGACAGCTCAGGCACCGTCTACATCGTCGATTCCGAGAACCACCGAATCCGGAAGGTCACGGCCGACGGGAAGATCACCACAATCGCCGGCACGGGCGCCAAGGGCCCCGGCGGCGACGGCGGCCCAGCCACGAAGGCCCAGCTGAACACACCGTATGGGGTGGCGGTGGACAGCGCCGGCACCGTCTATGTCGCCGACCGGATCAACCACCGCGTCCGGATGATCACCACCGACGGGAAGATCACCACGGCCGCCGGCACGGGCGCCAAGGGCCCCGGCGGCGACGGCGGCCCAGCCACGAAGGCCCAGCTGAGTTACCCGTGGGGGGTGGCGGTGGACGGCGCGGGCGACCTCTACATCGCCGATGCCGGCAACTGCCGGGTTCGGAAGGTCACGGCCGACGGGAAGATCACCACAATCGCCGGCACGGGCGCCAAGGGCTCCGACGGCGACGGCGGCCCAGCCACGAAGGCCCAGCTGAGCGATGGCATGGCGGTGGTGGTGGACAGCACCGGCACCCTCTACATCTCCGACCACCGCAATCACCGGGTCCGGAAAGTCACCACGGATGGAAAGATCACCACAATCGCCGGCACGGGCGCCAAGGGCTCCGACGGCGACGGCGGCCCAGCCGCTTCGGCCCAGTTGAGCAGCCCATTCGGGCTGGCTGTGGACTGCGTCGACACCCTCTACATCGCCGACTACGGCAACAACCGGGTTCGGAAGGTCCCCTCGGCGAAGATGGCCGGGTTGCCTGATTCGGGCACGGTCGCCTCTTGGGCCAACGTCCGGAGCAGGCTGCGGATGGGGGTGCTGCGGGAGTCCACGCGGGACGGCGCCGAGATCACCCAGGCCCTCGCCTCCACCAGGGCTCATCAGCAGTGGCGGCTGGTCGTGGCAGCTCAGGACGACGGCGGCGAGGTTCTGTACACGGTCGAAAACGTGCGCAGCGGCAGGGTCCTGGAGATCGTCGGAGCGGGAACGGCGGACGGGGCGGTGGCCGCCCAGCGCGCCTACGAGGGTGCCGACGCACATCACCAGCAGTGGAGGCTGATTCCGATGAGCTCCGGGACCGACACCCCGCAGGTGTACGAGATCGCGAACCGGCACAGCGGACTGCTGCTGCGTGTCGACACCAACGCCCCCGCGGTGATCAAGCAGCGCGCGGTGGTGGAGGGCGACCACCGCGACCGGCAGTGGCAACTGCTCCCCGTGTGACGCACCAACGAGGGGGCAGGGGCGTGAACGCCCCTGCCCCCTCGTCACCCGGACGCTACTCGGAACGTTCTGGCTTCTTGGCCTTCGCCTCGGGGGGCTTGGGTTCGTCGGCCGTGGCAGGTTTCGGCTTGGGTTCCATGCACTGGTCCTTCGTCGGCATGTCCTTCAGGCCCTCGGGCTTCCTGAGGTCGCCGTGCTTCGTCACCGTCTCACTCGACTTCTGCATGCCGGCGGCGGCCGCCGTGGATACCGAGCCGGGATCCTGGGCGTACGTGGCCTGGGCGTCGGCGCCTTCCCGGCTGGTCTGGATGAAGGCGCCGAGAAAGCCCAGCACGACCCGCGCTTCGGGCGACTGCTCCTGCACGGTCTTCGCCCGGGAGTTGGCCCCGTGGATCGCGCTGGTGAACAGGCTCGTGCTCATGTCGTCGTAGGTGTAGTCGTCGGCGTCCTCGAAGTCGATGTCCTCCCCCGGCTGCCGCTTTTTGCGGTCCGTGGTCACCGAGAAGAGCCGCGCACCGTTGCTCGCGGAGTTGAAGATGTTCTGGAACACCATGGTCGTCACCTCTGTGGTCGTCGTGGCGGTGCCGCCTGCCCGGTCAGGGTTGCTTGAACAGCGCCCGCTGGCTGTCGGTCAGCTTCTCTTCGTCGAACATCGTGTGGTGGACCTCCAGGGCGGAGACGACCTCGGCCAGCCCCTTCATGCGGAAGCCGCCGCCCGCCAGGTCGATGTCGCCGATGTCGCGGGCGACAATGCGGTCGAGGCCCGGGTAGTCCCCGCGCTGCGGGGGAGACAGGACCGGCACCGGCACCTTGTACTGCACCGCGAGCAACCCGGAGAAGGTCACCGGGATCTCGTACGTGTACTGCTTGTGGGTACGGCGCTGTGTCACGAGGGTCTCCACGCGGGAGCCCGCGGGGACCTTGCCGGAGATCTGCGATTTCGAGGCCCAGCCGGTGGTCAGGGAACCGCCGACAGAAGCCGCGACGCCCTGCGCCAGCGAGGCGTTGAGCCCTGCGGTGCCGGAGGCGCTGCCCGTGGTCGTGAACGCGGTCGAGCCGGTCACTGAGCCCGACGCGGTGTTCGTCACCCCGTTGGTCGTCCCCATGTCGACGCCGTTCGCGTTGTCCATCCCGGTACTTTCCGGGCTGTTTTTGCTGGTCATCGTGTTTGTGTTCTTGCCGGTGATCTCGTTCTTGAGCTGCGCCTGAAGCTGCGCCTGCAGGTTCAGACCGAGCTGGAGCTGAAGCTGGAGCTGGAGCTGCGCGCTGACGCTGCCGCCGAAGGTGAGCTTGGTGTCTCCCTGGAGCGACCACGTGATCCCGTTCG
This sequence comes from Streptomyces sp. NPDC050617, assembly GCF_040654795.1. NCBI lineage: Bacteria > Bacillati > Actinomycetota > Actinomycetes > Kitasatosporales > Streptomycetaceae > Streptomyces > Streptomyces sp. NPDC050617. Next base: position 43,235 of record NZ_JBFAIS010000011.1, read on the forward strand.
ACACGGTGAAATCGACCGAGTCGGTGAAGTCCATTACGGACTCCTTGCTGCGGTTGACGTAGGTACGCGAGGAGAACGTGTCAGGCGGGGGCTGGGTGATGTTGCGCCGCTCCTCGATCAGCGGTTCCCCGAGGTTCATGTAGGCGAGCCACCCCAGGTCGAACGCCAGGCTGCCCGTGTAACTGCCGAAGCCCACCTTGTTGAGGGAGAAGCCGACGGGCTTGTGCCGCACACCGTAGTCGTCGACGTAGACCAGGCCGGGGTGGTTCAGGATGGACTGCGCGGCCCCGTGGATGTTGAGTTCCCGCAGGTTCTTCTTGGTCAGCGGTCGACGTTTGGCCCGTTCCAGGTTGTACGCGTTGGAAGGCAATTTCTATCCTCGACTGATTTGGCCGAAGCCGCGTTCGGTGAAATGGAAACAGGAATATGCACACGCCCCGCCAAGCGAAGCTAGCAGGGGAGCAATTTCCCGAGAAGGCTCCGCCGCATATCACGCTCAATCGGGTGACGAACACTGGTCTCCCGTTCCACGGCACCCATTCGGCGGCTATCAGAGATTCATGCATAAGGGTGGTGTCAACTGAGCCTTACCGGTTTTGAGGACATTTGCCTCGGTCGTGCATTCGCTTTTCTGGGTCGATTCGATCGAGGCGATTGACCTTGCACTTACATCACGTGATAAATCACTGCACTGAGCGCCCGACGCGTTGTTCTCCACATCAAGAACAGGTGAGGTTTCCGCGATGTACACCCAAGAGCGCACGGCAATGGCGAATTTGGTGGTCGGCGGCCCGGTGGCGGTGAACAGCTACGACAACGCGATCGTGGCGGCGCTGCTCGAAAACCGGCCGGTCATGCTCGTCCACGCCTTCAACGGCGGCTATCTGCGGCCCGCCGAGCTGAAGGAGGAGATCCACGACAAGGGGGCCGGGCTGGCGACCGCGCTCGCCCCGGACACCAAGGAGGCGCAGGGCCACCTCTGGTACATCACCCCCGGCGGCTTCTTCGGGCAGCGGCCGCTGTACTTCATCGAGAGCGCCGCGGGCCAGGTGACGCCCCCCTCCGCCGAGGCGGCCGAAGCCGAAGCCTCGGCCGGGCGCGGTGACGACGGCGCGCCGAAGCCGCAGCGCAGGCGTATCACGGTCCACCAGGACGCCCCCAAGGACCCGGCCGACACCCTCCGGGTCGGGCTTCCCGGTGAGGTCGGCGACAAGTGGCGCGGGAAGAACGGCGCAGCCGAAGACACCCAGCTGTGGGTCGTCACGGTGACGCCGTGGGGCGGAATCACCTTCGTACCGATCACTCACCCCGACACCATCCTCGGGTTCAAGGACCACACGGTGACGGCCGCCAGCGAGGCGCGTCTCACCTACAACTGGGGCGGGGACTTCACCGGGACGGTCATCAACACCTTCTACCCGCGGCTGCCCAGCGAGTGGAACGTCCCCTACCACCACATCTTCACGTGAACCGCGGCCGGCACCGCACCACACCCGTCCCGAGCCAACGCCCCAACCGCCTGGAAGAGGCACCACGATGCCCGTGCCCACGGAAGATCTGAAGCTGGAGATTGTCCACGCCGCCACGGGGAAAACCCTCGGCGTCAAGGCCGCCCCGAGCGCGGACGGGACCCTCGTCGTCCGCGACTTCCCCGAAGACGGCCCGCCCCCGGAGCAGTGGCACATCACCCCCGCACAGGACGCGCAGGACGACCAGGCGTACGTGATCCGCAACGCGGCCGGCGACAAGGTGCTCGACACCCCCGCCACCGCGGACAGCGGCGTCCGCCAGAGCACAGCCGCGGCCGGTAAGAAGAGCCAGCAGTGGCACGTCGTCCCCGTCGAGGGCGAAGCGGGCCTCTACTTCATCGAGGACGCGGCCGACGGCACCGTTCTCGACCTCGCCGAACCCGACGAACCCGGCGAGGACGGCGAGGACGGCGAGGACGGCACCCGGATCGTCCTGCGCGAATACGACGACAGCGCGGAGAACCAGCGCTGGCGGTTCGTGACGGCCGACCCCGAGCGCACCAGCGACCTGGTACTGAACTGGGCGCCACTGAGCCACTGGAACGGCCGCCAGTCCTGGCGGCTGGCCCGGTCGGCCGCGCTACGGCCGGCACCCGACGCGTCCCCCTCCTTCAGCGACGTACTGCTGGTCCTCGACCGGTTCGGAAGCGGCCAGGAGGCCGGCGGGTGGAAAACCGACGGACCCGACCGCGCCCCCGGCGGGCAATCAGGCTGGTGGGCCGGCCTCGGCGCGCGGTTCCTCGCCGACACCACGGGAACAGGACGACAGGACATCGTAGGGCTCAAACCCGGTAAGGGGGCCGTGACGTCGTCCGGCAGAGGCGACGGGACGTTCGACGACGAACGCCTCCTGCACCAACCCGCACCCTCCGCGAGCGCCGCGGACCTGTGGACCCTCGCGGACACGGCGGGCGACGGCAGCCCCCACGTCGTCGTGCTCGCCGCTGACGGAGTCCGCGTCTCCCCCGAGGACACGGACGGCACGTTCGCGCCCACGGGCGGCGAGCCGACCCTCAAGGCGTTCGGCCACGGCCCGCAGGCAGGCGGCTGGCTCGTCGACAAGCACCCCCGCTTCCTCACCGACACCACGGGCGACGGCAGACTCGACCTGATCGGCTGCCATGACGACGGCGTGTGGGTGTCGCTCCAGGACGAGGAAGGAAAGTTCGCGCCGATCGGCGACGAACCCGTTCTCCGCGCGTTCGGGCACAGCGAGGGCGCGGGCGGCTGGCTCGTCGACAAACACCCCCGCTTCCTCGCCGACACCACGGGCGACGGCAGACTCGACCTGATCGGCTGCCACGGCGACGGCGTGTGGGTATCGCTCCAGGACGAGGAAGGGACATTCGCCGAGCCGCTGTACGTACTCGACGAATTCGGGACCGACCAGGGGTGGAGCTCGGCCCGGGAACACCCCCGGTTCCTGCTCAACACCACCGCCGACGGAGCCCTGGACATCGTCGGGTTCGGACCGCAGGGCGTCGTCGTCTCCCGCGGGCTCGGCGACGGCACCTTCGAGCCCTCGAAGCTAATCCTGAACGACTTCGGGCTCGCCCAGGGATGGACGGGCGCGAAGCACCTCCGGCTCCTCGCCGACGTCACCGGCGACGGCAACCCGGACATCATCGGCTTCGGCGACGAGGGCGTCTGGGTGTCGCACAGCCTCGGCGACGGCCGGTTCGAGCAGGCCCAGCTCGTGTGCCGGGGCTTCGGATACAACGACGAAGCGGGCGCCTGGCGAGTCGACCACCACCCCCGCTTCCTCACCGACATCACCGGCGACGGACGCGTCGACATCGTCGGATTCGGCGGCCCAGGCGTGCACGTGGCCCGAAACCTCTTCCGCCGCTTCAGGACCCGCTGACCCTCGGCTGACACCGTCGAGTGGGGGCGGTCGCGGCCTGGATAACGGTGGCTGGCGTCTCGTACTTCGATGAGGCCGGGGGGGGAGCCCGGTGCCGTGGCGGCGATGGCGGCTTCCACGCGGCCGGTGGCGGCGGTCGTCACCTCCGGGGCCAGCCGGGCGACGGCGTACTGAGTGCCGACGGCTCCACCCGCGCCGACGGCGAGCGCCGCCCCCCAGCCGGGTAGCCGCTTGTGGCTGTTGGCCCGTGGCCATAGGTCGCGGAAGATCACCAAAAGATCGCGATTCACAATCCCACAAGCGTTCAACGCGTTCACGCTTCGGTGACGATGGCTCCCTTTCCCGCTTCGGCTCGGTGGCGCTTTCTGGAAGGAGACCTTCCAAGGAGCCGCTTGCGAGTGGTTCCCCGAGCGCGAGGAGTCATCGCCATGGTTCCACCGTCCACTGCACACTCGCCCGTCAGCATGTCCCAGGAACCGGTCGCGGTGATCGGTGCGGGGTGCCGTTTCCCGGGGCGGGCCGACTCGCCGGCGGCCCTGTGGAACATGTTGTGCGAGGGAACGGACACCGTCGGGGAGGTGCCGGAGGACCGCTGGTCGGTGAGCGATCTCGCCGATCTCGAACCGGAGACGTTCGAGCGCGTGCGGCGGGGCTGCTTCCTGGAGTCCGACGTCGGCGCCTTCGATCCGGCCTCGTTCGGGATCAGTCCGAACGAGGCGGCCTGGGTCGATCCGCAGCACCGGCTGTTCCTTGAGGTGACCTGGGAGGCGTTCGAACACGCGGGCATTCCGCTGGCGAGTTTGAGCGGTTCACGCACGGGGGTGTTCGCCGGTATCTACGGCGACGACTACCTGCTGCGCATCCATCCGCAGCCGCAGGAACTGAACGCGTATTACGGGCTGACCAACATGCACGGCACGTTGGTGGGCCGGGTGTCGTATCTGTGGAATCTGCAAGGCCCGAGCCTCGCGGTGGACACCTCGTGCTCGTCGAGCCTCGTGGCGGCGCACCTGGCCTGCCAGAGCCTGCACCGGGGGGAGTCGGACCTCGCGGTGGTCGGCGGCGTCCACCTGCTGCTCTCCCCGGAGTCCACGGTGGCGGAAGCCCGTATCGAGATGCTGTCGCCGCGCGGCCGGTGCCGGTCCTTCGACGCCGACGCGGACGGTTTCGTGCGGGGCGAGGGGTGCGGGGTGGTGATCCTGAAGCGGCTGGCGGACGCCCAGCGTGACGGTGACCGGGTGCTGGCGGTGCTGCGCGGCTCGGCGGTCAACCAGGACGGTCGCTCGACCCGGCTGACGGCGCCGTCCCAGCCGGCGCAGGAGCAGGTGTTCCGGCAGGCGCTTGAGGTGGCGGGGGTGGACGCGGCCGAGGTGGGAATGGTCGAGGCGCACGGGCCCGGCACGCCGGTGGGGGACCCTGTCGAGTTCGGGTCGACCGCCGCGGTGTACGGGCAGGGGCGCGACCGGTGTGCCCTGGGGTCGATCAAGAGCAACATCGGGCATACCGAGCCCGCGGCGGGAGTCGCCGGCCTGCTCAAGGCGATCCTGGCGGTCCGGCACGACCAGGTGCCGCCCTCGCTGCACTTCGGCTCGTGGAATCCGCAGATGTCGCCCGAGGGGACGCGGTTGTTCGTGCCGCAGGAGGTGACCGACTGGCCGGTGACCTCCGGGCCGCGCCTGGCGGCGGTGTCCAGCTACGGGGTGGGCGGCACGAACGCCCAGGTGATCGTGGAAGGGCCGCCCGCCCCGGTCCCGCCTGCTGCGGGAAGCACGGATGAGTCGCTGTCGGGAGAGGACCGGGCGGACCGGCCGGAGGTGTTCGTACTCTCGGCTGCGTCGGATACGGCGCTGGCGGCCTCGGCCGGGCGGGTCGCGGACTGGCTGGAGGACGGCGGCCGCTCGGCGCCGCCGCTGGACGTGGCCCACACCCTGGCGCTTCGGCGTACGCCCGGCAGGCTCCGGCTGGCCGCGGTCGCCGCGAAGCCCCAGGAGCTCGCGACCGCTCTGCGGGCGCACGCGGAGGGCGAGGAGGCGGAGAACGTCGTGGCCGGGCAGGCGGCCGCGGAAGCCGGGCCGGGGCCGGTGTGGGTCTTCTCCGGGCAGGGGTCGCAGTGGGCCCGGATGGGTCATTCCCTGCTGGGGTCGGACGCGGCGTTCACCGCCTCCGTCGAGGAGTTGGAGCCGCTGATCGCGGCGGAGACCGGGCTGTCGCTGCGCGAGGCGCTCGCCGACCGGCAGGTGGTCGAGGGCCTCGCCCGGGTACAGCCGGTGCTGTTCGCCATGCAGGTGTCGCTCGCGGCGATGTGGCGGGCGCACGGAGTGGAGCCGGCGGCGGTGATCGGGCACTCCATGGGGGAGATCGCCGCAGCGGTGGTGGCCGGGGCCCTCCCCCTCCAGGACGGTGTGGCGATCGTGTGCCGCCGTTCGCGGCTGATGGCGCGGACAGCCGGCGGAGGGGCGATGGCCTCGGTCCAGCTCGGCCAGGACGAGACGGCCGCGGCGCTCGCGGCGGCCGGCGCCGACGGCGTGAACATCGCGGTGCACGCCTCCCCCGACTCCACCGTGATCGCGGGAGACCGGGACCAGGTCGAGGAACTGGTGCGGGGCTGGGAGAAGTCGGGGGTGGCCGCCGCCCGGGTAGCGGTGGACGTGGCCTCGCACTCACCGCAGATGGATCCGGTACTGGAGCCCATCCGCACGGAACTGTCCGAACTGTCGCCCGCCGCTCCGGCGGTGGGTTTCTACAGCACCGTGCGCGAGGACCCGCGGGCCGTACCCGCCTTCGACGCCGCCTACTGGGTGGACAATCTGCGCCACCCGGTGCGGTTCTCCGCCGCCGTCACGGCCGCCGTCGAGGACGGTCACCGGCTGTTCATCGAAGTATCGCCGCACCCGGTGGTCCTCACCACGGTGCAGCAGAACCTGTCCTCCGCCGCGGCGGAGGCGGTGGTCCTGCCGACTCTGCGGCGTGACGAGGACGAACGCCGCGTCTTCGCCGCTCAGCTGGGCCGCGTGCACTGCGCCGGCCACCCGGTGGACTGGAGCCGCTGCTACGGGAAGGGGCAGCTCGTCGAGGCGCCCCCCACCACCTGGGAGCGCGAGCACTACCTGCTGGCGCCCACCCGCGTCGCGGGCGCCCATGACTCCGCGGGGGAGCATCCGCTGCTGGGAGCCCACCTGGCCGATCCGGACGGAGAAGGGCTGCGGTGGTGGCAGACCCAACTGAGCACCGAGCGACTGCCCTGGCTGACCGACCACCGGGTGGAGGACGTACCGGTGTTCCCGGCCACCGGCTACTGCGAGAGCGCCCTGGCCGCCGCCTGCGCCCTGTACGAGGCCGAGCCCGCACAGGTCCGCGTCACCGATGTGCGGCTCCGCGCGGTGCTGCCGGTCGCCGACGACGCGCCGGTGACCGCCACGGCCTCGCCCCGCTCGCCCGACCACGCCCGCTGGAACCTCGTGACACGAGACAGCAGCGGTATGCGGACCACGCACGCGACGGCCGCTCTGCGCCGCACCGGGCAGGACACGGAGACGGTCGCACGCCCCGCGCCGGTGGACCTTCCCGGGCTCCGGGAGAGCCACCTCACGCCGCTGGAGGTGGAGGAGTTCTACGCCACCCTGCGCGGGCACGGCGTCGAGCACGGCCCGGCGTTCGCCGCGTTGCGCTCCCTCCACCTGGACGCCGGGAGCACCTCGGCCCTCTCCGAGATCACGCTGCCGGACGAGGCGCGTCCCGCGTCGTCCCGGATGCACTGGCACCCGGTGGTCTTCGACGCGTGCCTGCAGACCCTGGCCGCCGCCTGGGCAGCCTCCGGAGAGCAAGGTGGGGGGCTGGCCCTGCCCACTGCCATCGGCGAGGTCCGCGTCCATGACGCCACGGGGTCGGGCCGGTACTGCCTGGCGCGGCTGGAAGAAGCCGACGCCGACGGGTGTGCCGGCTCCGTCCAGTGGCTCGCCGCGGACGGCACGGTGCTGGCCGACGCCGCCGGCGTGCGCTTCGCGCGATCCGACGCACGTGGCAACCAGGAGATGTTCAACAGCCGCCTGCTGAAAGCACGGTGGCCGGACACCCCCCTTCCCCAGGAGCCGCTGGAGGCGTCCGGTCGCTGGCTGCTGGTCGCCGAGGACGGACACGACCCGCGGGCCGCCGGGCTGGCCGACCACCTGCGCCAGCACGGCGCGGAGTGCGACACCGTGGCCTGCGGCCTGGACCTGACCGCCGAAGACCAGACCGCGCTGTTCACCCGGACACTGGCCCAACAACCGCAGTGGCGGGGCGTGGTAGTCCTGCCGGGCGCGGCCCGCACCGAGGTCGACACGCTCACCCTTGAGCAGTCCGAAGCGCGCGTGCGCCGCCTGGCGATGCTGTGCAAGGCCCTGGCCGACGCGGAGGTGGACGATCCGCCGCGGCTGTGGTCCCTCTCCGCCGGTGCCCAGCAGGTCCTCGACGCGGATGTGGTGGACCTGCATCACTCGGGGCTGCAAGGGCTGGTACGGGTCCTGGGATACGAGCACCCCGAATTCGCGCCGACCAGCGTAGACATCGACGCACACACCACCCCCGGCCAACTGGCCGCGGAGGTGCTGACCGGCCCGCGCAGCGAGGACGAGGTGGCCTGGCGCGACGGCCGCCGCTATGGAGCCCGGTTGTGCAAAGCGCCCCTGACGGAAGACGAGCGGCAGACGCGCTCCGTGCGCTTCGGCCGCGACGGCTTCGCGCTCGACATCCGCCGCCCCGGCGATCTGGCGAGTTTCGAGATGGTCTCGCGCCCCCGGCGGGAGCCGGGTGAGGACGAGATACAGATCCAGGTCCTGGCCAGCAGCCTGAACTTCATCGACACCCTCATCGCGATGGGCATCTACCCGACCGAGGACCCGGCCCTGGGCGAACCCGTGATGCCGGGCCGGGAGCCCACCATGAAGCTGACCGGCATGGAGTGCGCCGGTGTGATCACCGCGGTCGGCAGCGACGTGCACCGGCACCGGGTGGGCGAGCGGGTGGTGGCGCCCATGCTGGGCTTCGGGGGCGCGCACGCCTCGTTCGTCACCGTTCCGCAGGACTGGGCCTTCGCCCTGCCCGACGACATGGACACCGCCACCGCGGCGGCGCTGCCGACCGTGTACATCACGGCCTGGTACGGGCTGGTGCACCTGGCCGGCCTGCGCGAGGGCGAGAGCGTCCTCATCCACGCGGCGACCGGCGGGGTGGGCCTGGCCGCCGTGCACATCGCCCGCGCACGCGGAGCCCGCGTCCTGGCCACCGCCGGCACCCCTGCCAAGCGTGACCACCTGCGCTCGCTGGGCGTCGAGACGGTCTTCGACTCCCGTTCGCTGGACTTCGCCGACCAGGTACGCCAGACCACCGGCCGGCACGGGGTGGACGTGGTGCTCAACTCCCTGGCCGGACCGGCCCAGCAGGCGAGCGTGGATCTGCTGGCCCCGCAGGGCCGCTTCGTGGAGGTGGGAAAGAAGGACATCTACAACGACACCCGCCTGGGCCTGTACCCCTTCCGCCGCAACATCACCTTCCACAGCGTGGACCTGGCCCTGCTCTGCCATGTCAACCTCGACCTGGTCCACCGCCTGGCCACCGAGGTCCTCGACGAGATCACCGCCGGACGTCTGCCCGTACTGCCGTGCACCGCCTTCCCCGTCGACGACGCGGAGACCGCCTTCCGCACGCTGGCGAACGCCGAGCACATCGGCAAGGCCGTGCTCACCTGGCCGGAGGACGGTACGGCCACGGCCGTGCTGCCGCCCGAGGAGACGCCCCTCGCCCGCCCGGACGGCAGCTACATCATCACCGGCGGGCTGGGCGGACTCGGGCTGCTGATCTCCGAGCGCCTCGCGGAACGCGGCGCGGGCCACATCGTCCTCAACTCCCGCCGCGAACCCAGTCCCTACGCCCGCCAGGTCCTCGATCCGCTCCGCGCGGCGGGCACCCGCGTCACCGTGGTCACCGGTGACATCGCCGAGGAAGGAGTGGCCGAGCGCCTGGTGGCCGCGGCCACCGACAGCGGGTACGTGCTGCGAGGAGTGCTGCACGGAGCCGCCGTCGTCGAGGACATCACCGTCGACCGGTTCGACCCCCGACTGCTGCACCGAGTATGGCGACCCAAGGCCCTGGGAGCCTGGCACCTGCACCAGGCGACACGGCAGCACACCCCCGACTGGTGGGTGGGCTTCTCCTCCATCGCCTCCCTCTTCGGCGTGCCCGGACAAGGCTCCTACGCGGCCGCCAGCTCCTGGCTGGATGAATTCCTCACCTGGCGCACCGCACAGGGACACGTCGAAACCAAGGGCATCAACTGGGGCATCTGGAGCGAATACGGTCGCGGGGCAGCGCTGGAAGGGCGCGGCTACGCCTCTATTCCTCCCACCGAGGGCATCGCCGCCTTCGAATACCTCCTGGCGCACGCCCGGCGTCGTACCGGCTACGCGCCGACTTCCTTCACCGACTGGCTGGCCTCCTTCAGCGCCCTGTCGGGGAACTCCTTCTTCGCCGAACTGACGGGCGACAGCGGCGCAGGCGCGAGCGGGGACGCTTCCGTGCTACGGGCTCTGCGGACCGCTGACGAGAGCACCGATCGGCACGAGGTTCTGGGCGCTCACATCACCGAGGAGCTGGGCACCCTCCTGCGCCGCGACCCCGCCGCCATCGGCCCCGCCACAACACTCTCCGCGCTCGGTCTGGACTCGCTGATGGCCCTGGAACTGCGCGTACGGCTGGAGCGGACGCTGCAGGCCGCCATCCCGCGCATCGTCATCTGGACCTCGCCCACCGTGGAGGCCCTCGTGGAGAACATCCTGACCAACCTCAACGACCATCTGAGCAGGTGAACCATGACCCGCACGGCCCGCTACCGACTCGTCGACGGTCCTCCCGAACTGGTCCGGCACCCGCGACCGCCCGACCGGCAGGACCTGGAACGGCTGACCATCCGCTGGCGCAACGGCTACGAGCACTACGAACTCGACGAGGCCGCCACCCACGCCTCCGAGCAGCCGGTCTACAGGTGGAGCTATCGCACGATGATCGCCGAATAGGCCGCCGCCCCGTACCGCCCGCACCGTCCTTCCCAGGGAGCGCCCCGTGAGGAGCCTGTACGTCGACCTGCCCGCCGGACGATTCCACTGCCGGCACTGGTCCGGGCCGGGCACAGGCCGCCCCCCGCTGGTCCTGCTGCACGGAGTCCTCGACTCTGCCGCCACCTGGCACCGCGTCGGCCCTGAACTGGCCCGGCACGCAGAGGTCTTCGCCTTGGACCAGCGGGGGCACGGGACCAGCCCCCACCCGCCCCGCGGCCACTACGGCCTCCACCGGGCGGCCGACGACCTCGCGGCACTCCTCCGGGAGCTGCACCTGACCCGTCCGGTCCTCATCGGGCACTCCTGGGGCGCCGCAGTCGCGCTTGCCCTGGCCACGGGAGGGAGCCACAACCCGGACGCGAGCGCCCTGTCCGGTCTGGTCCTCGAAGAGCTGCCGGCCTCGTTCGCCTCGCCGATCCTCCGTGAGCTCACCGCCGCGGGAGAAGAGTTGATGCGCCTCCCCGACAGCCGCCGGGCCGCCATCGTGCACGGCATGTCCCCGCATCGCACGTCCGCCACCACTCGCACGACCCTGGACGGTCTACGCCACACCACTCCCGACATCCTGCACAGCGTCATGACCGACAGCGCCACCGCCGGCGACCTGCTCCCCCTGCTCGCTCGAGTGACCGTGCCCCTTCTCATCCTGCGTGCCGACCCCGCCGTCCGTACCGGCATCGATCCACTCGCCTGGGTGCGCACCCGTCGGTATCTGCCCGAACACGGTCGCCTCACGCAGGTCTCCGGAGCCGACCACTCCATCCATCACAGCCGCTCCGCCGACTACCTCCGCGCGCTGCGGAAATTTCTGCACACCCTCCCGTGAAGAAAGGAAAGGACACATGACAACAGCGCAAGACCACATCGAGCAAGTCAACCAGATCGTCAAAGCACTCAACGCCGGAAATGACTTCCCGGCCTCGCTCATGGATGACCAGCTGGAGTACAAGGACTGGGCCACCGGAATGGAAGCAGACAGCGCCGATGAATTCTACGAGTACGCCAAGGTCTGGTTCGCGGCATTCTCCGACCTGACGTTCGGAAACGACAGCATCGTCGCGACGGACCGTGCGTGCGTGCACCACTGGTGGATGACAGGGACACTGACGGATCATTTCGCTCCCTTCCCGCTGGTCGACAAGGGGCAGCGAGGAAGCGGCGTCATCCTGCACGGTGCGAGCACCTACGAGTACGGCGACGACGGCAAAGTCGTGAAGTTCTCCGAGTACTACGACATGCTGTCGCTGCTTCGGCAGGTCGGAGTAGAGCTTCCCTGACCGGACCGGCCGCGTGTCGCGGAGGGATCCCGGCACGCGGCCCCAGCGATCCACGGAGTAAGCATGCGCATCCACGGCTCCACCGTTCTCCTGACCGGCGCCACCGGACTCCTGGGCCAGGCCCTGGCCCAGGAGCTGGCCGACCAGGGCGCCGACCTGGTGCTCACCGGGCGCCGCCAGGACATCCTCGACCCGCTCGCCGGAAAACTCGACGCCCGCGCCGTCGCCGCCGACCTGTCCAGCCCCAAAGAAGTACGCCGCCTCATGAAAGCGGCAGGCGAGGTCGACATCGTCATCGCCAACGCCGCCATGCTGGCCTTCGGCCTGATATCCGAGTTCACCCCGGAAGAAATCGACTACCTCCTCGACATCAACCTCCGCTCCCCCGTACACCTGGCCCGCCTGGCTGCTGAAGGGATGACGGCCCGAAAACACGGACACCTGGCATTCATCCTCTCCGTGGCGGGGAAATACGCGACCCAGCGCGTCTCCATGTACAACTGCGCCAAATTCGGCCTCCGCGGCTACAGCCGAGCCCTGCGCCAGGAACTCCGGCCCCACGGAATCGGCGTCTCCTCCATCCTTCCCGGCTACATCCGCGAACCCCACTCCGTCAAGCCGGAGGTGAAACTGCCGCGCTGGACCGGAGGGTCGAACAGTCCCGAAGAAATCGCCCGTGCAACCGCCCGCGCCATCGAGCACAACCGCGGAGAAACCATCGTCTCCCCCTTCCCGGTACGGCTCAGCGCGACGCTCGCCGCGCAGGCCCCCGACCTCGCACACGCCCTGTTCCGCCGGATCGACTACGACCGCGTCACCCGCGAAATGCACGCGGGAGGGAAGGTGCACCGGTGACACACCACCAGCACACAACAGCACCCCACGGCCATCAGCCCACGGCCTCTCCCCCCGCCCCGGAGGAATACCGACCTGCCCGCGAAGCGGACAACCCGCTGTCTCCCAGCTTCTGGGAACGCCAGCCATGCGACCGCAACCCGGTCTTCGCACGGTTGCGCACCATGGACGCCCCGGCCCTCCTGCGCCGCCCCGCATCGGGCACCTGGCAGTTAGACGACGGCTTCTACGCCCTCACCCGCTACGACGACGTCGTAGCGGCCGGCCAGAACACCGAAGCCTTCAGTTCCGAACCCACCGTCCTCACCCTGGACTCCGCGCCCCCTCACATGCGGCACCAGGACGACGCGTCCCTCATGAACATGGACAACCCGCGGCACGCCCGCCTCCGCAAGATCGTGGCGCGGGCCTTCACCCGGAAATCCATCGACAGGCTCGAAGCCGAAATGAGGACGATCGCCGGGCGCGTCATGGACGATCTGTTGGACCGCGGCCCCTGCGATTTCGTCCAGCACGCGGCCGCGCCCCTTCCGCTGGAGATCATCTGCTCCATGACCGGCATCCCCGAGTCGGCCCGCGCGGACGCCCTCCAAGCCGTCGATACGCTCCAACGCTCAAACGACATCGACAGCCGGCTCGACCCCCGCGAACTGGTCGAGGCCCTCTCCACCTTCCGCAGCCTCATCGCCGAGCTGGTACACGCCCGCCGCACCCACCCCGCAGAAGACCTCATCTCCGCACTCGTCGCAGGACTTCCCGGAGAGAAAACCCTCAACGAGAACGAAGTGGCCTCCTTCTTCCTCACCTTGGTGGGCGGCGGCAACGAAACAGTGCGCAACACCTTCTCCCAAGCCCTCATCCTGCTCACCGAACACCCCGAACAACGCCGGATCCTCCTCGACAGCCTCCAGACCCATTTGCCCTCCGCCATCGAAGAATGCGTCCGCCACACCTCCCCCGGCGCCTGGGTCCGGCGCAATGTCATCCGCCCCGTACGGCTGCGCCGCCACGCCTTCCAGCCGGGCGACAAAGTCATCCTCTTCCTCGCCTCCGCCAACATGGACGGAACCGTCTTCGACAACCCCGAGGCATTCGACATCCGGCGAGACCCCAACCCCCACATCGGCTTCGGCGCCCCCGGCCCCCACTACTGCATCGGCGCCCACCTCGCCCGCCTTGAACTCACCGTCCTCCTCACGGAAATGCTCACCCGCATACCCGACATACGCGCCACCGCACCACCCATCCGCGAATCACGCGGAATCATCCAGGACATCACCTATCTGCCGTGCGCCTGGGGCAGCGCACGCTAGCCCGCCGCCATACCCCCGCCCCGTCACCGGTGGGGCCACGGTGCAGGGGCAGCAGGGGGTGCCGGGGATCGAAGGTCGGTGGCTGCCTGTTCGGCCTCCACGCAGCCGAGGTGGGCGAGCAGACGGGAGCGTCTCCGTTCAGCGTGTGGTGGGGACCGCGTCTTCCAGGCGCTCGCGCAGGGCGCAGATGTCGCCGCTGGCGGCGTGGGGTTCGGTTTCTTCGTGGAGTTCGCTGAGGCGGTCGGCGATGCGGGTGCTGTGCAGGCCCTCGGCGATGGTGAGTGCGGTGGTGGCCTCCTGGCAGGCTCCGGCCAGTTCGCCGACGGCCAGGTGGGTGCGGGCGAGGCCGATGTGGTCGAAGGCGCGGGAGCGGACGCGGCCTGCGGGGCGCAGGCGCAGGGCGTTGTTCAGCAGGGTGAGGGACTGGTCGGCACGTTGGGTGCGGTGGGGGCCGGAGGCGTGTTTGGCGGCGATCTGGTGGGCGACGCCGAGGGTGGCGCAGAGTTCCGCTTCGTCGAAGAAGGCGGTGTGCGGGGGTTCGTCGTCGGGGCGGATGCGGGTGAAGGCGTCTTCGGCTTCCCCGGCGGCCCGTTGGCTTTCCTCCAGGTCGCCGCGCATGGCGCTGAAGCGGGAGTGGAGGGCGGCGAGGATGGCGCGGGTGCCGGGGCCGGCGTGGCGGCGGGCTCCGTACTGGGCGAGGGCGACGAGTTCGAGGGCGTCTTCGACGTGTCCGAGGTGGGACATCTGGCGGGCCATGCACTGGAGGATGTGCGCGCCGAGCTGGCGGTCACCGCCTTCGCTGGCGGCGTGTACGGCGGTGACGAAGAGGCGCTGGGCGCTGACGTGGGCTCCGGCGTCGAAGGACATCCATCCGGCGACGCTGCCCAGGTCGGCGACGGCGCGAAAGAGGCGGCGGCCGGTGGCTTCGGTGTAGGAGGCGGTGGCGAGCAGGTCGTTGATCTCGCTCATCTGTGCCACGACGGCGCGGCGGGAGAGGACGCCGCCATGGCGGTTGTCGGCGTCGCGGAAGGCGGCGGTCAGCGCCTCGATCGATTCGACCTGAGCGGTGCCCAGCATGCCGGGACGTGCCGCGGTGTGGGGCAGGGTGGCGGGTTTCGCGGAGGGCCAGCGGCGCAGCGGTTCCAGGAGGGCGTCGGCGCTGTGGATCTGTGCGGCGTCGTGGCTGGTGCGGGTGTGCGGCAGCATCAGGTCACTCCGGGTCAGGGCAGCGATGGCGGCGATGGTGGCGGCGTGCTGCCACGGCAGATCAACGCCGTGGCCGGGCATCTGTTGCGGCCCGGGCAGGCCCACGTCCGCCGGGGTGAGCGGCAGTGCCAGCCGGGCCCCGAGGGCCTGGGCGATGAGCTGCGGCACGGGCGGTCGCGGGCATTCTCCTGCGCGCCAGCGCCGTACCCGGCTCTCGTCCGGGTTGATGTGCCGGTGCCCTGCGGCCCGCGCCCCCGCGGTGACCGCCTGCGCGAGCTGGGCGTTGGAGAGCTGGGCGCGGTCCATGAAGTGGCTCAAGAGGGTGTTGGGCAACCGGCCGCCGGTCTGTCCCATCGGGGCCCTTCCGCCAAAGTGCCGACGAACCTTCCGAGCGTACGGCGTGCGGCATCCGGCAGGAACAACACCGGGGCATTCGCCGGTCTTTCGCCGGACCGCGCGCCGGGACGACGCCGCGGTGTCCGCCGACCTCCGCCACGCTCCACCGGCTTCGCGTGCCCAGGTGGTCGTGGTGCCGTGGTGGTACCCCGAGCCGCGGCCCGGGGACTGGAGTACGGCTCACAGCGAGAGGTCCCCATGGAACTTCCCTTCATCGTGGTCGACCAGCTCACCCCGCAGCAGGAACGCGATTGGAATACCTTCTTCGGCACGCGCAGCGCCGACCGGCCCCGGGACATCGAGGAGGGCATCTGGCGGCGGACCCAGGAGCAGGCCACGGCCGCGCAGTCCGGCTGGCGGCCCGGCGACGCGCGGCGCCGCATGGTGCACTACCGCTACCGGTACGGGCTCGCCGCCACCACCGGCGCCCCGGCCCTGGCGTTGCGCCAGTTCTACCTGTACCACCACGCCGCCGCCCCGGCCGAGGAGATCGGCGCGCACTGGGAGACGGTCCGCGCCGCCCTGCGCGCGGGCGGCTGGAAGCCCGAGAACGGCGGCGGGTGGGCACGCGGCGACCTGCGCGTCACTCCGGCCCTGCGCTCCGCCCCGCACCCCGAGGACATCCGCGCCCGCCGCACGCTGCCGCGCGGATACGCCTGCCTGGACGTGCAGATCGCCTCGTCCAACTACGTCCCGCCCCCAGCGAGCCGCCGCCGCCCCTGGCAGGTGCTGGCCGGCGGCATCCGCCGCAAGGCATCGCCGGGCGCCTTCCGGCGCATCCCGGACCTCGCGACGCTCGCCGATTTCCTGCCGTTCCAGGTCGAGATCGGCTGCGGCACGAGCTGGGAGGCCGGCATTCCCGCGCTGCACCGGCTGCACGAGATCTACCGGGTCACCACCCGCGAGGACGACGCCCCCGGCGCCCACGGCTTCGTGCTGCGCCCCCAGGACGACCCGCTGCTGACGGAGTTCCTCGCCGCGCCGGAGGAGAAGGCCGAGGAGTGTGTGGAGATGTACCGCGCCTGCTTCCAGGCCCAGCCCACTCCCGCACTGCTCGCGCTCAGGGAACTGCACGACACCGGGTATCTGACCGGGCCCGTCATCACCAACAACTTCGATGTGCTGGCGGCCCGCGCCGGGCTGCGCGAGTGCTTCGTACGCCGCTACGACCAGACCATCCCCGACGTGGAATGGGCCCCGGGGGCCCGCGCGCTGCTGGTGGTCGGACTGCACGCCGACCGTCGCCAGGTCGCCGCCCGCGCCCGGGCACGCGGCATGCAGGTCATCCACTGCGACCCCGAAGGCTTCCGCACCGGCAACGTCTTCCACCCCTACCCGCTGGAGGGGCCGCAGGACGGCGACCTGGTCTGCAACGCCCCGGCCGATGAGGCGCTGCCCGCCCTCGCCCGGCACCTGCTGGAGAAGGCCGCGGCCTGACCCCAGCGTCAACGGCGCGACCTGCCCAATGTCCGCCAGGCCGGTCAACGGCGCTAGCGTGCGAGCCCGTTGACCGGCCCGCCCTTCACCAAGACGAGCGGGCGGACCGAAGGAGCACACCGAACCATGCGCGTATCCGTCATCGGCTGCGGCCACCTGGGCATCCCGCACGCCGCGGGCATGGCAGAGATCGGCCACGAGGTGATCGGCGTGGACACCGACCAGGCGAAGATCGACACCCTCAACCGCGGCGAGAGCCCCATCTACGAGGCGGAGCTGCCCGACCTGCTCGCCCGGCACACCGCCTCCGGGCGACTGCGCTTCACCACCAACCTCGCCGAGGCCGCTGAGAACGCCGATGTGCACTTCCTCGCCGTCGGCACGCCCCTCGACGCGGACGGCCGCGGCTACGACATGGGCCAGGTCTTCGGCGCCGCCCGCGCCCTCGCCCCGCACCTGACCCGGCCGACCTTCATCATCGGCAAGTCCACCGTCACCCCCGGCACCACCGCCAAACTCGCCGACCTGCTGGCCCGGCACGCCCCCGCCGGCCGCGACGTCGAGGTCGTATGGAACCCGGAGTTCCTGCGCGAGGGCCACGCGGTCGCCGACACCTTGCGCCCGGACCGGATCGTCGCCGGCGTCCCCTCCCGCCGCGCCGAGACCATCGTCCGCGACCTGTACGCGCCCCTCGACGCCCCGCTGGTGGTGTGCGACCCGCCCACCGCCGAAATGATCAAAGGGGCCGCCAACACCTTCCTCGGCCTGAAGATCTCCTTCATCAACGCCGTCGCCGACATGTGCGCCGCCTCCGGCGCGGACGTGGCTACCGTCGCCGCCACCATCGGCATGGACCCGCGCATCGGCACCGGCGGCATGAGCCCCGGCATCGGCTACGGCGGCGGCTGCCTGCCCAAGGACATCCGCGCCTTCACCGCCGCCGCCCGCCAGCTCGGCGCCGACGACGCCGCCGCCCTCCTGCGCGCCGCCGAGATCATCAACGAACACCGGCCCGCCGCCGCCCTCGACCTGATCACCCGCGCCCTCGACGGCCCCCTGGCCGGACGCCCCATCACCGTCTGGGGCGCCGCCTTCAAGCCCGGCACCAACGACGTCCGCGAATCCCCCGCCCTCGCCGTCGCCCGCCTCCTCCAGGACCACGGCGCCCGCATCACCGTCCACGACCCGCACGCCGTCCCCACCGCCCTGGCCCGCCACCCCGAGCTGGAGTACACCGACGACCTCCCCGCCTCCCTCAAAGGAGCCGACGCCGTCGTCCTGGCCACCGAATGGCCCCACTACCGCGACGCCGACCCCACCGCCCTGCACGACCTGCCCACCCAGCCCCTGATCATCGACCTGCGCACCACCCTCGACCCCCACCGCTGGACCGCCGCCGGATGGCGCGTGCACCAGCTCGGCCGCCCCGCGGCGCACACCCCCCACTGACCGGCGGCCGGGCACTGGAGCCGTCCGCCTTCCCGCAGGAGGAGAGCACCATGACCACGTACAAGCTCCTGGACGCCCTCGACCTCGACACCGTCGAACACCTGGCGGCCGTGTGCCGGACGGCAGGCAGCCACCTGCCCGCCGAGGAACTGAAAGCCCTCCAGGTCGGCAAGGTCGGCGAAGAAGGCGGCGAGGCCATGCACCAGCTCCACGGCCTCAAAGGACTCACCACCTGTGACTGCCCGGAGCACTCCTGGGCGGGCGTGATGAACGACCTCGGCGGCGCCGTCCTCGCCGCGCTCCTCGCCATGGTCTACATCGACCCCGACGGCTGGCGCACCACCCTGGAAGAAGTCCTGCACCGCCGCACCCGACGCGGACGCGAACACGCCACCGCCACCGCGTAACCCCGCGACACCTGGGGCGGGGCAGCCGATTCCCTGGCCGCCCCGCCCACGGCGCGTACCGTGCACATCGGCGAGCCAAGGAGGGCCCATGGGTGTGGCGGCAGCGATCCGCAACAGCGACGGCGCGTACCTGTTGCACCTGCGCGACGACATCGACGGCATCTGCTGGCCCGGCCACTGGAGCTTCCTCGGCGGCCAACTGGAGCCCGGAGAGACCCCGTACGAAGCCATCACCCGCGAACTCCACGAAGAAGCCGGCCTCACCCTCCCCGACCTGCACCCCCTAGCCACGCTGTAACAAGGCAACGGCCGCGCCGACATCGAAGTCTTCACCGCCACCTGGAACGGCGACGCCGCCCGCACCCCGGTGACCGAAGGCATCATGCTCGCCCACTTCCACCCCCGGATACTGCCGCGCCTGCACGTCCCACCGTGGTGCGTCGAAGCGATCCACCTCGACGCCGCCCAGCAGGCCGACGCCGAAGACGACGCTGCTGGGGGCGTCGCAGGATCACCGACAGGGTGAAGCCGAAAGCAACCAGCCCGGCCGTTGCCCGCGGGCCATCGGCACCCTGATGGTGCGTACGCTCACCTCCCCGTACTCGCCTCTGCCCCCTCGGGGCGTACGCGTACACGTTGTTCTCCCAAAGCGCTGATGGTGACTGTGTAGTCGGCCCACGTCCGCCGCAGGTCGACGGACGCCGCAGCCGGAGACCAGCCGAGTTCCGCGAACGGGATCTCCGTCCGCTGTCCGCGGGTCTTCATGAACACGATGGACTTGATGAGGATGCCGGTCGCTCCGCCCTGGCCGTCGCACACCAGCCGGCACAGCACGTCGCAGGCGAACGGGGTAGCCAGCGGGGTCACGATGACGCCGCCCGCCCGGACCTGCCGCGGCCACGCCGGGGGGATCGCGCGGACCGCGACGGTGGACAGGACGCGGTCGTACGGGGCCCCCGCCGCATACCCCTGCTCCCCGTCGGCGCACACCACCAGCGGAGCGTGGCCGAGCCGGCGCAGCGTGGCCGCGGCCCGCTCCGCGAGGCCGCGGTCGATCTCCACGCTGACGACCTCGCCGGCCCGGTGGGTGAGGAGGGCGGTGTTGTAGCCGCTGCCCGTACCGATCTCCAAGACGCGGTCGCCGGGCTGGGGAGCGAAGTGGTGCAGCATGTCGACCACCACGGCCGGGCAGGAGAGGGAACTGGTGAACGCGCAGCAGTCGGTGGGGCCGTCCTCGGCCCGTACCCGGCCGTCGGCTATCTGCGTGATCAGCGCGGCGAGCGGCACGTACGCGGCCTTGAGCCAGGCCCGGGGACGTTCCGCGCGGTCGATGACGTGATACAGCCCGTCCGTACGGGGGTGTGCCCACCACACCCGGTCCGGCACGAACTCTTCGCGGGGGACGGTGAGGAAAGCGGTACGCAGCCACGGCTGCCCGAACGCGGCACCGTTCCGGGCCTCGATCTCGTCCGCGCACCGGGCTCGCAGGTCGCCCGCGTCCATCGCCGCGGCTCCCGTCAGCTACTCCTCGTCGTCATCGGGCTCTTCAGGATTCGGTTCGGCGTCGGGGTTACCGGGGTCTCCCGGACTCGACGAGGGGCCGCCGACCTGCCCGTTCTGCTCCCCACGGTCCACCTTGTGCCTCCTTGCCGCTCCGGCTGGTGACCGTGCCAGTGTGCTGGCCTGCCCGGCTTGATCGCCACGTCCCCGCTCGACATCGCAGGTCCCCTCTCGGCTGAGAGGGGACCTGCGCTACATCTGGGATATGCGTCGGCTAGTGGCGTATTCGCCCTCGCCCAATTCCTCCGAGCCAAGGGCCCAGACAACCGGCCTGCTAGATGGCTTCCTCTGACCGACACCTGTCCTGGCGGCGGGTCGCCAGGACTCTCCACTGGTATCCGAGGGTCACAGCCTTAGCCATGTTCGGCGCGCCAACCTTGAACAGTAACTGGGTGATGTTGCTCTGGGCTGTGCGCTGGGAAATCGTCTGGAGGTCGGCGATGTTCATGATGCTTCTGCCCTCGCACAGCAGTCGCAGCAGCCGAAGATCCAGTTCGGTCATGGCCGAGGGGAGTTCTTCCTCCTTGGGGAGAGGAAGCTGACCGGTTCGGTATCCGCGGGCCACCATCGCCGCCCGGCTGCGGACGCCGAGCTTCGTCCGGATGGCGCGCAGGTGCCCCTTGACGGTCGATGGCCCTACCTTGGTCTCCTGGGCTATCTGGCGGTTTTCGAGGCCCTCGGCGACAAGCTCAAGGACCTTCTTCTCATGGGGCGTCAGGGATGTCCCGGGGGGCGTGGGGCGGCTGCTCGTCAAGGGGCGCTCCTTCGTGGGGTCCGGTTTGCAGGGCCGATCGTGCTGCTCCTGGAGGCTGTGGTCCTGCAGCGGAGTTCCGGCCGAGTGACCGGCCCGCCACTTCGGACGGGCCTGGTCCCTTCGCCGGTCGGACGCCCGCGCGCCGTCGAGAGCGCGCGGGCCGCCCCCGCTGCCGTACGTCAACCAGGCTTGGGTGCCCCGCAATGCGGTTCCTGGATCAGTCGACCGGGCGCCTGCTCCCCGAGGTACTTGGGCGGCGACGCATCCGGAATGGTGCTGGTCATGCCGCTGTCGTGTCCTGGGCGGTGTGGGGCATCGTCGTACGGATCTGGCTGTTGAGGATGTCCGAGAGCGTGTCGGGGTCCAGGGTGAGGCGGACGATGTGGTGGTCCGACTTGTCGTGCGGCACTTCGATGACATCCACGCCGCGTACTGCGGGCAACAGGGTTTCGGCGGTGTAGATCCGGTCGATGCGGGCGTCCGGTCCGTGCGTGTCGCAGCCATCGACGGTGCGGGCCAGTGCGGAGGCATCGCCAAGTCGCGTGGTGGCCCAGTGGCGGGCGACGTCTTCCATGCCGGCTGTGCGCAGTACTTCGTCGGGGCGGGTGTGCATGAGTCGGGTGCCGTACTGAGCGACGTATGAGCGGTGGGCGCGGTGCGGCTTGTCCTTGATCTCCTTGGGGACGGGGAGCGTGAGGTCTTCTTCGAGGCGTGCGGCCGGATAGCTGTTGTTGTCGCCTCCGGCGATGACCGGCAGTTGAACCATCCGGCCGTCGGGGAGGGCCCACCATTTGTCGGCCCAGGTGGTCAGCCACTCGGCCTCGATGCGTCGGAGCGTCGGTGAAGCGTAGTTGAGGTGGTAGGAGAGGGCGTTGAGGGGCAGCGCCTCGTACCCGGCGGGCAGGAACCGGAAGGTGAGGGCGGTGGGCGGCAGGACCCACATGGGGCCGGTGTCCGGCCACTCGCGGACCGGTTGGAAGACGGCCGGGTCGGCGAAGACTGCGGTGCACGAACGCGGGCCGAGCCAGCCGCGCAGGCGCAGCACGTCCTCCAGCTCGTACATGATCTCGTTGCCCTTGGTGTCCGCGCCGGGCATTTCCTGGCGCAGCACCATGTGCGGGTTCAAGGAGACCAGCAGCTCGTGTGCCTTCAGCCGCTTGTCCGGGTCGCTGCCGCCGTTCCTTTCGAAGTTCCAGCACAGCACTGTGAGGGGGCGCTTCATTTGTGTCCTTTCTTCTGGGTGGAGGAGTGGTTCCCGCCTCCACTCGGTCGGAGGGTGACCTTCTGCTGCGACAGGAGCCGGTGGATCGCGCCGTACGAGCGGCCGGATTCTTCGGCGATGTCGCGGATGCTGGCGCCCCGGTGCTTGTAGGCACGGGCTACCGCGGTGGCGAACTCCTCCGCCCGCTCGCCGACGAGCCATTTGCGGGGCGGGATGCGCGGCAGCCCCAAGGGGCCCGTTTCTTCTGGCACGGAGTGTGCTCCTGCGGTCAGGCGGAGGCGGGCGGCTGGTCCAGCACCGGAGTGAGGGGGGCTTCCTCGGTGGGTGGCTGGTAGGCCGGGGAGGAGCGGTGCAGGATGTCGCGGACGGTGTCGTAGTCGAGCCGGGCCAGATGCGGGAGGTGGTCGGAGATCTGCCGCAACCGCGGGGTGTCGCAGACCTCCGCGCTGACGATCGCGGGGGCGAGTTCGGCGGTGAGGTAGCCGCGGTCGACGCAGTACCGGCGCCCGGCGGGCCGGCCGGGGCGTTCGCGGTAGCCGGAAGCGGGCCGCAAAGCCTCCGGCTGGCCACGGTGTTCGGCGGCGAAGCGGGCGATCTCGACGTAGCCGGCGGCGCGCAGCTCGCGGTCGGGTCGGTCGTCGGTGATGCGCTGGCCGCCTTGGAGATAGGTGCGGTTGGCGACATAGGCGTGGTCCTCGTAGCCCTCCCAGCTCGCGCTGTCCCGCTCGCCTTCGCGGTAGCTGTTCCAGTCCCACCACTGGATGGCCAGTTGGCCGTACTGGGCCAGGGTCGAGCACCACTGGGCCTCGACGAGCCGGTGGAGAGGGGACCAGTGACAGGCGTGTCCGGAGACCAGGGCCATCTTGCGGGGGCTGAGCGTGCCGTCCCGGTCACGCGTCTTAACGGTGACGTGCGCGGGCGCGTACCAGGGCGCCCACGACTGCGGGTGTTCCGCGAAGAAGTCCAGCGGGCCGTCGCCCCGGAGGAAGACGGCGTTCTCCTTGGGGTTGTCGCGGTCCATGTTCGCCCGGGAGATGCCGAGATGGCACATCATGCCCAGGCGCCGCGCCTCGGCCTGGGCGTAGCGGATCCGAAGTTCCTGGCGGAAGACGACGTCGGGCCTCTGCGCGGCCATCCAGCTGGCCGCTTCCTCCCAGTGGATTCCTCCTTCCACATTCCAGTCCAGCAGCGTGATGGAGCGCGTCATCGTGATGTAGCGCGTCATGCGGAAGACCTCTTACTCATCGAAGGGGTGGGGCGCTTGCCTCCGGGCGCGGAGACGTTTCTCCTCGCCC
Organism: Streptomyces sp. NPDC050617; assembly: GCF_040654795.1. Lineage (NCBI taxonomy): Bacteria > Bacillati > Actinomycetota > Actinomycetes > Kitasatosporales > Streptomycetaceae > Streptomyces > Streptomyces sp. NPDC050617. The sequence continues at coordinate 66,890 of NZ_JBFAIS010000011.1, forward strand.
GGCTCGGCGCAGCCGGGCCGGGTCCCGTCGGCGCTGTCGGGCGCGCCGTTGATCTGCCTGGTCAGGCTGTCGATCAAGGTGGCGCGGCGTTGCATGAGGTAGGAGTACGGGCCGCTCGGGTAGCCGTTCTCGACCACGTCCCAGCCGTGCCCGTCGCGGAATTCCCGCATCAACCGTGGGCCGGTCACGCAGCCGCGTAGCCACTGCACCCCGTCCTGGCGGGCGGCGTAGTCGGTGAACCAGGAGGTCATCAGCCGCCCGGGCCGGTCAGCACGGTGTTGCGGGGCGGTGATCAGGCCGGTGAGGGTGAGGGCCGGCTGACGGCGGCAGCGGGCGGGCCAGCCCCAGCCGGAGGTCGCCTTGATCAGTGCGGCGCAACCCACCACCTGGCCAGACCGGCACAGAACCCAGGTCATGGGGGTGCCGGTGTCGATGCCACCGAGCAGGTCGAGGACGGCCGGATCCGCGGCCGCGGTGGAGGACAGGCTGCGAGTGTTCAGCCACCGCGCGCGGCTGTGGACGAGATCGGCGATGTCCTGGTGGTCCGTACGGCCCGCCGGGCGCATCTGGTAACCCGGCATGTTCCGCGCCGCGCGCTGACCGCCGCAAGGGGGCCGGGCCCGGCCCGGTATGCCTGGGATGGATTGAAGGGACACGGAGCACTCCAAATAGAGGGAGTCGGGGGCTGGCATTCCCGGGGCGGGTGGGGCCCGGGCCGGCGGGACCAGTGCCGGCCCGGGGTGCATCGGGCGGCCGGAGGGGCAGCACGCCCGATGCGGGCAGAGCAGCGTCCGGCTATCGAGCCGACGGGGTGGCGCTGCTGCTGCCGGTCACCATCACGGCATCCCGCCACACCGGCCGACCGCACTGCTCTTGCGAGCGATGCCGTCGGCACCTGGCGGGGCCGTGGGTCCGGTGGTGCGGGGTGCGGAAGTCAGCTGGCCCTGCCGTTGGGGCCCTTGGGGGTGTGCAGGCGCACCTCCCGGTCGGCCAGAGACCCTTGCGTGCGCCGGGCTTCCTTGTTGCTCTTGAGGTCCTGCTTGATCTTGTTCTTGGCGGCGGCCATGGTGTCCTTCTTCTTGCCCACGTGCGTTTTCCCTCTTCATCAGTGGCGCGGTTACGTGTTCGGGTCCAGCTCAGGGAGTGCCGCAGGCGGGCCACGCGACCGACCGTCTCCGAGCCGCCATGGGCGGGAGGCGATGCGCGCCTGAGGCTTCTTGCTGCGCACCGGCGGTGCGGGATGCGGCGGGCAGTGCGGGGGCTGTGCGCGACTGCGGGCCCGTAACGCGGGCTGCGATCCGAGAGCGGAAGGACGCATGGAATCCTGCGAGGAGCCGGTCGTTGCGCTGGTCCGGGCGACCGGGCGGGTCAGGCCGGGCTGCGGTGGCATGCCCGTCGGCAGCCACCATCGGGCGGCGACGCTGAGCGCCAGGACCGCGCTCATGAAGCCGCGGCCGTCGGCCACTTGAACTCCACGTCGGCCACGAATGTGAACGGCCGGGCGACGGGCTCGATCAGCCACGCGACGCCCTGCTGGCCGTCGCTGTCCTCGGATTCCATGGCAACGCACACCGATAGGCCGAAGGCGGCCAGGGCCTCGACCATCACCTTCTGGACGAGGGGGTCACTGACCCACTCGACCAAGGCCGCGACCCGCCGCGGCGGCAGCGTGCTCGCGTGGACTTGCACGGCGGCGGCCAGCCACCGCACCGCCGTACCGACCTGCGGAGTCACCCCGTGCGAACCTGCCCGGACCCTGACGGACGGCCCGCTCCTCGGCACGCTTTCCCGGCACAGCCACACCACATCCACTGCGGTCGACGGCCCCTGCGGGCGCTTCGTCCACGTCACCGTGATGCCGGAACCCGGCCCGCCGATCGGGGCCGTCGAAGACGTCTGCACCGGCGCGCTCGGTTCCGGGGCCGGGCCCTTGGAGCGGAAGCGTTTCGCCGCTCCGGCCCGCCCCGGGCCCGCAGCCCCCTGCCGGCCGGTGGCCAGGAGCGCGATGGCGGGCATGGCGACGGCGAGAGGGAAAGGTAACCAGGTCATGTCCACGGGTCCTGCCACCCCCTGGTCCGCTCCGGCGGCAACAGGTCGTGGGTGGCCAGCGCCAGCCGCAGGACACCGGCCCGCCGATCCGTTGCATCCTTTACCGTCAGGGCCCGCTGACCGGCGCGCACCGTCTGACGCACCCGGTGATAGGTCGATCCGGGGCCGGCCTTGTTCATCGCCCTCCAACGCCGGTCGGCGCCCGGAAGGAGCCGCTGGAGGTGACAGCGAAGCGCGCCGCTCAGTTCATCGAGCTCCTGGTCATCCGTGTAGCGGCCGGCAGTCACTTCCCACGCCGTCTCCAGATCGACCAGGATGTCCAGGGCGGTGCTGGAGCTGCTGAGGTCCTCGTCGCTGAAGACGGGCTTCGCCGGTCCCAGGCGGTGGATCGTGGCCCCGGCCGCGACCACCCACCGGTAGACACTGCGCTGCTCGGTGCAGGAGTACGAGATCTCCTCCATCGCCGGAACGACCAGGTGACCCACGATGCCTGCACGCAGCAGCTCCTCGACGGCGAACCACCACCGACGCCGCTCCAGCGGCTGGTCGGGAACGCGTTTGTCCGCGTAGGTCTTGTACGGCGCGAGTTGCAGACAACTGCGCGTAGCGCGCTCGAACTGCGCGAGGGCGGACCGCTCCTGCTGCCCGTCACGGCAGGTGTAGAGCACCGCCAACGGATAAGACACCCGAACCCTCTCCCTTTTCCCCTACGTGCATCGGTCGGACACCGCGCGGCGCGGCGCTGTGCTGGCTGATCTCGCTCGACGGCCCGGTCCTGCCCTGACCGCATGACGGGCAGGACCGGGCCGCGCCCCCGGCCTGCGGGATCGCCGCGGCCGGGGAGCTGGAGGGCGGAGCGGCCGGAGACGCCACGGCGGCCCCGCCCGTCTAATACGCCCTGGCCACCAGCGGCAGCGACGGCCCGAACCCCGGCAGCCGGTCTCTCCTGCTGAGGCAGCGAGAGGAGCCGTCAGCGCTGACGAGCCGGAGGAAGACGACGGGCACGGCCGCCCACTCCACCCGTCTCCCGGCCTCGCGGAGCGCGAAGCCGCACGGCTCCCCCCTCTGGAGCGAGGCAATGGCGGCCAGGCACCCGCCGTCATCCGCCCATCGCAACGCGCGACGACGCTCACGCGGCGAGAAGCTGGCACTCAATGCCCGCACATCAGCACGAATACAACGGACAGCCTGGGTTGCGCTGGTGGGCACGCATGTCGCTATCGAGGCGATGCCGTTCGGGTCCTTCGCCCCGTACGTGATCCGCTCACACCACAACCCCCTGCTCGTCAGCGACCGCGCGACGCACCCCCCGCTCACCACGAGGCTCCCGAACACGGGCGCTCGACCTGCTGCGAAGACCAAGAGCGGAAGGCCGGCGCGGCACTGACGACGTACTGCGCGCCGTCGTCGTCCGGCGCCTCAAAGACGTACATGCACCCGGCCGCCAGCTGGGCGAGCGCGCGCTCGTACTCCGGTGCTTCACCCAGCTGCGACCAGCTCCGCCGCACCCAGGCGTCGTGAACCTGCTCCGCCACGTCCGTCACCCGGTTGAGAACGCACCGCATCGCCAGCCGGGGCGAGTCCACCACAGCACTGCCTAGCGGCACGGCACGGCCGTTGGGGAGGTAGGCCACCGCCTGCACGCGAATGACGCGACCGCCCCAGGGCCGACGGAACGGCTGGACGCGCGCGGTCATCACGCTGCCACCTCCGGGATCGCAAGTTCCGCCCAGACGGCCTTTCCGACCTCGCGCGGCGTGACGCCCCACGCGTCGGCCAACGCAGCCACGACCGCCAAGCCACGCCCACATTCGTCGTCCTCCTCCGCCTGGCGCGACACCGGTTGCTCCTCGTTGGTGTCCACCGCCTCCACCCGCAAGCACCCCGACGACAGGGCGAGCCGAATACCGACCTCGCGGACTTCGACCGGCTCCGCTTCGACGGCGTTCGCGACCAGTTCGGACAACAACAACTGGGCGGACTCGACTACTTCGCCTACGACGCCCCACTCCTGGAGCTGTTGGCGAAGAACTTCACGGGCCCGACCAGCGCTACTTCGATGCCGGACAAACCTGTACGCAACATCGAGCGACGGCACGAGTGTTGGCGGTTCTGCTGCTGGTCTGGCGCGTGCGGACATGTTTCATCCCCTTGGAGCGCATGACGATGCATCACGATCACCCACCGCCAGGATTCGCCTGCGGTGCGCTACGCAAATCACGGTAGAGTGAGCACACTCACTGCCGCAAGTCCCTCGCGCGCAAGTTTGCGACCGTTGGCGATTCCACTGGCTCTGGTTCGCTCCAGGGCGGCAAACTAGAGAAATTCCTTGAGAGGAGGGGCTCATGCCCGCAGGCGGGAAGCCGACGGTTCGCAGTCGGAGACTCGGAGGCGCCTTGAAGCGTCATCGGGAAGCAGCTGGCCTGGACCAAAGCGCTGCTGCCGAGGCGATCTTGAAATCGGTCACCAAGGTCAGCCGCGTGGAGAGCGGTCAGGTCTCGGCATCGGCGCTCGAAGTTCGCACACTGCTGGACCGCTATGGGGTAACAGATCCCGTTGAGCGGGCCAGGTTGGAGGAGTGGGCTCGTCGGAGCAACGAGCGTGGATGGTGGATCGATCAAGAGTCGGTGCCTGCTGACTATGCCGACCACATCGCGCTGGAGAACGATGCGACCTACATCCGCTCGTGGGAGCCGTGCCTGGTTCCGGGCCTACTTCAAACCCGGGAGTACGCGGAAGCGGTGACCGTTTCTGGCCCCACTGCCATTCTCCCCGAGCGGGTATCTGAGTTGGTGAAGGTCCGACAAGAACGCCAGCGAACAATCGACGAAGGCGGTACACACTTCACGGCGATCATCTGGGAGCCTGCTCTGACAGCACTGACCTGTACTCCCAGGGCGCACGACGCTCAGTTGAGGCACCTGCTCAACGCAGGTCAACGGCAGAACGTGACGCTCCAGATCTTGCCTCATGACGCCAGCGTGGTGGCAGGCATGTCGGGTTCCTTCGCGGCCTTCTCGTTCGGAATCGAAGCCAACGTGGAAGCCGTCACGGTAGGCACGCCGGCGAACACGAGTGTTGTGGAGGCACCCGCAGACCTGGCCATCTACGTCAACGTCTTTGATCGATTGCGTTCGGTGGCGCTGTCCCCCAACGAGAGCGCCGACCGGATTCGCCATTACCTTGAGAGGTAGACCGCAACGCATGGAAGAGGAATCGTGAACCCTGAGATAGTCAGCGTGTTTCGGAAGTCGTCCTACTCGACTCAGCAGGGAAATTGCGTGGAGGTAGCGCGCACTGCTGACGGGGGCCGCGTCGTGCGCGACAGCAAGACACCGAACGGCGGGCTTCTGTTCTGCCAGCGCGGTGCCTGGGCCCACTTCCTGGACGCAGTGATAGCCGACGAGTTCCCGACCTCCAGGGCCTGTTAGTCACCAGTACCCGACCTGCGCGATGTACTGCTGCGAACAACGTGTGGAGTCCCGGCCCTCTGGGCCGGGACTCCACACGTCTTCGGGCAGAAGCTCTCGGCAGCGGCAAGTGCCTCTGTTCTCCCCCAGTACGCCAGCCGCTTCTGCTGTGATTTCTGGCAGTCAGCGGGTGCGGCCTTCCTGCTGATTCGGGGCCTTGGCTGCCCTCCGTGCCGTGGAGGACAGCGGGGTGCCGGTGGCCGGGCTCGTGGTGGCGGGGAGGTCGGCGAGGCGGCGTATTCGCCAGACCAGTACGTCGCTGACCGACTCCGCGCTGTCCAACTCCCGTCGCCGGGTGGCCTCGGTGAGTAGTGCGGTGGGTTGGTGTCCGGCTTGTTGAGCGTCGGTGAGGGTGGCGGCGAGTGCGTACCAGCCGGGTTCGGCCAGCACCCGCTCCGCCAGGTGCGGCACCGCTCCCCTCACGGCGGCGGCCTGCCGCTCGCGCAGAGGGCGTGCGAGTCGGCGGCCCCGTTGGTAGAGAGCACCCAGCGCGGGGCCGGCCGCGTTCTGGTAGGCGGCGCAGAGGTGGTCGGCGGCTTGGCGGGCGGCGGCGGACTGCTGGGCGTGGTGGCGTCGGGCATGCCAGTTGGCGGCGGCGAGAGCCAGAAAGAACAGCATGTCGATCGCCATCGCCGTCGTCGCGCCGTCCTCTCCGCGCCCGAGTGCGGGACCGCCGTGGACGAGGTCGCGGGCGGCCCGGCGCAGGGCGCGGGTGTGGTGGTGCTCGGCGCGGAGGTGGGAGCGGGAGGCTCGCTCGAAGGTGGCGGCGGCCTCGCGCAGTTCCTGGCGGGTGTGGGCGGCGGAGGTGGTGGCCAGCGCGTCGAGGACCTCGCTCGCCGCGGCGAGCTGCCCGGCTACGAGCCCGTCCTCACCCTGGTCGATGACGAGCACCGCTGCCCAGGCCGCGTCGGTCGCGGCTCGCCGCGCCGAGGACGGGCTGTGCGCCGGCCGCAGACGCGTTTGGCCCTCGCGGTCGGCACCCGGTTGCTGCTTCTGCTCGGGGTTGGGGGTGAAGCGTTTGCGAATGCGGGGCAGGGAGAGGTCCGGAGCGAGCTTCGACCCGGAGTAGAAGACGGGGTCACCGTACTTGTTGCGGTCCTCCGGCAGCGCGACGGTGTATCCGAGGAGGTCGCCCGAGGGGGCGGCGCGTCGGCGGATGAGCAGGCCGGATCTGGTGAGGCGGTCGAAGAACTCCGTCTCGGTCTCGGCTCCGGCCACCGCGCGGCGGACGGTTTCCCGCAGTTCCTCGCGCGCGGTGCGTTCGCGGTTCGTACGGCCTGCTTTGTGCCGTTCGGCTGTGGTGGGGCGTCGGGCGGCGGTGCCGTCGCCGGCGTTGAGGCGGGTCAGGCCCAGGTCGGACTCGATGAGGCGGCATTCGGCCTGGGCGCGTTTGCCGGAGCGGTAGTCGTCCGGGCGCCCGCCGTCTTCGCGGACCAGGGTGGCGATGATGTGGATGTGGTCGTCGGCGTGGCGGACGGCGGCCCAGCGGCAGCCCGCCTCGCCGCTGCCGGGGTCGATGCCGGTGGCGGCGACCAGGCGGCGGGCGACGTTGGCCCATTCGTCGTCGGTGAGGGTGCGGTCGCCGGGGGCGGCGCGTACGGAGCAGTGCCAGACGTACCGCCGGGGCCGCTGGTGCCGGGCGAGGGCCTGGACGGGCTGGTCGAGGAGGAGTTGGAGGTCTTTGAGGGTGGCGGCGGTGTCGCGTCCGGGGTCGGGGGAGAGGGTGTCGAATGAGGCGACGAGGTGGGGGTCGGTGTGCTCTTCGTGTTTGCCGGGGCCGTAGAGGTAGGCGAGCAGGCCGATGGTGCGGGTGCCCGGCGTGTTGATCTTGGGGATCACGGGCGAGGTGTCGTCCGCTGGCCGAGGAGGTGGGCGGCGGCCTGCTGGACACGGTCGGCGGCACGTCGTACGGCCGTGATGGCGTCGGTGATCTGGGGTACGTCGCCGCCGGAGTTGAGGACCTTGACCGCCTGGTTGAGATTGCTGCCGGCCCAGCCGAGCTGTCGGCGGGCGGCGAAGAGTTCGGTGATCACCTCACGCTCATCGGCGACCTGGGCTGCGGTGCGCTCAAGGTCGCGGGCGGCGTTCAGCGCGGACCGCGCGAGGAACCCGGCGATGGACAGACCGCACTGTGCGGCGCCGGCTTGGACGAGGGGAAACTCGTCGTCGTTGAAACGCGCGCTGAGCTGGTGCAGGCGCTTCTTCGCGCGGGTTTGACGAGGACGCTGACGAGCGCGGCGGGCGGCTTTCGGGCGACTCGTCTTACGCGTACGGCTGGCTTCCCCGTCAGGCTTCGGTCCGCCCTCGGCCGATGCCTTCCGGACCGGTGCCCCCTGGCTCCGGTCCTCTCCCGCCACCCCTGGGGCGGGGTCGGCGGAAGCTATGCTTCCGCCCCAACTTGCTCCGCCTGGGGCTGGGGTGGCGGTCGACTCCTGCGACGAGGTGAGTTCGGGTCGGTCCTCGGGGTCGTGCATGTGTACTCCTGTGAGCGCTGGTGGGGTGAGGGCCCGCCTCTCTCGTGATGAGAGGCGGGCAGGGCGGCAGGGGCTGCGGGTTCAGCCGGTACTTGCGGAGGCTTCGTCGAGTTCGGCCTGCAGAAGGTTCTTGGCTTCGTCCAGGCGGCTGCGGGAGATGCCGAAGCCCTTGTCCCGGATCGCCTTCTCAATGTTGCGGCGCGATACGCGCCCGGCCCGGCCGAGAGGGGCCGTGCGGCCGATGTCGATGGCCTGCTCCAGGGAAAGGCTCGGCTGACTGCCTCCGGGCCTTCCGTGCCGGTTCGCGGTGTCCGCCACGTGCTTGGCGGCCGGTTCGGCCACGACGCTGGCGTTCGTAGAAGGCGGCGGTGTTGTGGCGTCGGCCTCGCTCCCCCGAGCTGGTGTGTGGCCGTTGCTGCTGCCGTGGCCCTCGTCGTTGTGGCGGTCGGGGTTGATCGGGCGCCGGGCGACGAGCAGGTAGAAGTGGACGGCTCCTGCCAGGGCGAGCGGGGCGATGGCGGAGATGACGCCGACGGTGATGTCGTCGAGGGCGAGTCCGGTGTGGCGGGCCTGCTCGTTGAGGCGGATGGCGTGCAGGACGTTGGCCCAGATGCTGGTGGCGGTGGCGATGCCGACCAGCGCCGAGACGTAGAGGCGGGCGGACAGGGGCGCGGTCCGCAGGACGAGCAGGGCGCCGATCCCGATGGCGATGAACCCGTCGATGACGAGCGGGAAGGCGTAGGTGAGCACCGGGTGGATGTGGCTGGCGGCGGCCATCTGACGCAGGGCGTCGTAGGAGAGCGCGAAGGCCGCCACGGCCAGCAGCGCCACACCCGTGCGGATCGCGGCAGCCAGCATCGCCGGGGAAGCGGAGGGTGTGGCGGGGGCGGTGTGCGGCGAAGGCAAGCGTGGTGCTCCAGAATGCAGGGGCTGTTGTGGCCGTGGTCCGGGGAGACCCGTCGCGACTCGTCGCATGCCTGGTCAGACCAGGTACGTGTGGGGCGGTGATGTCGGGTCGACTCGTCACCGGTCCTCGACTCGTCCCTGCGCTGACCTGCGCGGGGACGAGTCGCGACGGGTCGTGCCGGGTCAGGTTCCGGTTGCGGAATCCGGCTCGGGATGCTCGGGCTCGGGGCAGTAGCGCGCCCAGGAGTCGGCGAACTGCTGGCGGGTGAAGCCCTTGGCCTGGACGTTGCCGTGGAAGCGGCGGGTGGCCGAGCTGATTCCGTACTCCTTGAGCAGGATCTGCAGGCCGCGAGGGGTGAGGCCGTTGGCGGTGTGCTCCGGCCAGGGCGTCTCGTCGTCCTGGTTGAGGATGTCGAGGAGGCGGCTGGTGCGGAGCGCCGACGGGTTGCCTTCGGTGGTGAAGGCGCGGCGGATGTCGGCCAGGAGGCGGATGCCCAGGCTGCTGCTGTCCTGGTCCTGCTCGGCCTCGTACGTGGCCATGACCCGGCAGGCGGTACGGGCGAGGTCGGGCCACCGGCCGCCGGCGAGGTCGGCGACGGCCACCAGCGGCTGCCAGGTGTCGGCCGCGCGGTCCTGGACCGGCATGGCCGGGGTCAGCTCCATCGCGTCGGCGTGGAGCGGGGCCAGCCAGGCGGCGAGGCGGTCGCGCAGGGCGTGGAGGGCCGGGGTGTCGCGGAAGGTGCGGAACTCCGCCACCTTCTCGCCTGGCCTGCGGCGGCGCATCCGGATGACGATGGACCGGTCCATGATCGTGTCCGGCAGGTCGCCGATGCCGGCGAGGGCCGCCATGGCGAAGGTGGGGAACTTCGCGACCTCGTGGTTGGGGCCGGACACCCGCAGGGTGGGGCGATTGCGCTGGTGCCCCGCGTTGAGGAGGCCGCGCATCTCCTCGTTCTTCTCCGCGACCTTCACGGAGCCGAAGAGAGTGTCGGCCTCATCGACCAGCAGGGTGGGCGGGGTGTCGGTGATCGACCGGAACACCGCGGCGGCCGAGGCGTTGACCGTGATCAGCGGCTCGTGGACACTCTCGGTGATCACGTCCAGCAGCCGCGACTTGCCGCACCGCTTGGCCGGACCCACCACGGCCAGCCGCGGAGCGTGCTGCCACGCGGTCTGCAGATGGGTCGCCGCGACCCACAGGGTGACGGCCGTGAAGGCTTCCTCGCCGGGCAGCACGACGTACCGGCGAATCTGCTCCCGCAGCTCCGCCAGCGCCTGCTCGCCCTCGGACACCGAGGCAGCCGGATCGGGATCTTCTGCGAGCGGCGCGGACTCTGCGGGCCCGGTCTCGGCCGGCTGACCGGAGGGCTGGCCAGGCACGGCGACCGGCGGCCAGGACGGCGGCTCGTCGGGGGCGGAATAGGGCTGGGCTCCGGCATGTTCCATGCGGCGGCTCCTCGTCTGGCGGTGGCGGGCTTGCGCGCCCATGCCGTCGCCGGGTCGGTTTTTGACGGGCCGTTCGGGGTTGCTGGGGCCTCCGGCGTTGCGCCGCCGGGGCCCGCCCCCCTCTCGCGGGCTTCGAGCCATCGCGAGGGAACACGGACCGTACGTCCACACCCGCCCACAGTCCAGCGATTCTGTGTCAGCTCAGCGCAGAACCATCTGCTATGTTGCCGCCGCCTCACGCCGCCAGCCCGAGCAGGTCCAGCAGATCTGCGGTGACGACCCGGTAGGCGTTGCCGAGCCGCAGGACCTTGCACGGGTACGCGCCCCGCTTCGCCAGCTCGTACCCCTTGCTCCGCCCGAGCCCCAACGCACGATTACTCGTGTCCAGGTCAATGGCCACTGGAAGCGCGAGCAAGTCTTCCCGGCTCATCCCCTTCGCACGTCCGGCTGTGGCGTCGTCTTCGTGCATGCGGCATCCCTTTCGGTACAGCCCTCGGCGAACGTGGCGATCAAGTCCGGCTCCAGGCGGTACCAACCAGGATCCTCAAGCTAATGTGTCCATGTGACACAACGCGATCTCGATGATGAAGAGGACGGCTTCCCCGAGTGGGTGGACCGGGTCAAGGCCAACGTGGCCGGCGAAGTCCGGCGCAGGAGGAAGGAGAAGGGGTGGAGCGCGCAAGATCTGGCCGACCGGTGCGAGCGGCTCGGGCATCCCATCCCGCGCAACGTGATCGCCAACATGGAGTCCGGACGCCGCGCCAGCCTCCCGCTGGTGGACGTCATGGTCCTGGCCGCCGCCCTGGAGACGTACCCGGCCAGCCTCATCTTCCCGGTCGGCTACGTCGAGACGACCCAGGAGCTGCCGTTCCAGGACCTCGTGCCCACCTGGGACGCCCTGCGGCGCTTCACCGGCGAGCAGGAAGTGGCCGGGTACGACGCGGGCCTGGTGCCCGACTTCGAGACCCACGCCGGCCTCGTAAGCACCGCCCTGGCCGCACTCGAAGAAGCTGACCGGGCCCGGTTCACGGCCGAAGCGGCGACAGGCCCCGCCCAGCGGGAAGAAGCCGAGCGCAGGCGCACCAAGTGCGCAGACCAGGCCATCTCCGCCAAGTACCACCTCCGCTACCTCCGCCGGGACCTCCGCGACGACGGAGCCACCCCGCCCGACCTCCCACCCGCACTGGCCGACGTCGACCCACCCGAGGACGACACCACCACCACACCGGAGGACCGCCTTTGAAGGGCTCCACCCACCGCCGCTGCTACTGCCGCGACCCCCACACCGGCAAACCGCTCGGCAAGAAGTGCCCCAAGCTCGCCGGACGCAAGCACGGCACCTACTCCGTACGCCAGGAGCTGCCACCCCGCGAGGACGGCACCCGCCGCTCCTTCAGCCGTGCCGGCTACGAAAGCCTCAAGGCCGCCCAGGCCGACCTCGACCGCATACGCGCGCTCCTCAGCCTCGTCGACCAGGACGACCCGGACAGCGCCGAGCGCCTGACCGCCATGCTGGAGGAGGTCGCCGACGAGAAGGCCCCGCTGCCCGAGCCGGAGGAGACCCGCCGCCGGCTGAGGGCGGGGCTGGCGCTGCGCGGCACCGTCACCGTCGGGGAGTGGCTCGACTCGTGGTTCGCCTCCAAGAAGCGGCGCAAGACGACGCTCAACGGCTACGCCTCGCACATCCGTGTCCACCTCAAGCCGCACATCGGGCACATCCGTCTCGACCGTCTCCACGTCGGCCACCTGGTGCAGATGTTCGACGCCATCGCCCTCCAGAACGAGGTGATCGAGGCCGACAACCAGGCCCGCAGTGAGCAGATCGCGCGCTGCAAGCCGGGCAAGCCGGGGCGGCCCGTAGGCGCCGAGCGAGCGCGTCTGGCCGAGGAGCAGCAGAAGCTTGCCGAGATGAAGCCGTTCCGGAGGGTGAACGGCCCTGCCACCCGGCAGGCCATCCGCCGGACCCTGCGCGCCGCGCTCAACTCCGCCATCGCCCAGCAACTCATCACGTTCAACCCGGCGGCCCACGTCGAACTCGAATCCGGCAAGCGACCGAAGCCCCTCCTGTGGACGGAGGAGCGCGTCCGCCGGTGGCGCGAGACGGGCAAGCTGCCGAGCCCCGTCATGGTGTGGACACCGGCCCAGTTCGGCGTCTTCCTGGACGCCGCCGAGGGCGACCGCCTCTACCCGTTCTTCCACCTCGTGGGGACACGCGGCCTCAGGCGCGGTGAGGGCGTCGGGCAGGAGTGGACGGACATCGACCTGGAGGCGGGGCTGATCACTCCCGCCAAGGAGATCGTGGTGGACGGCTGGGCCCCGTACGAGTCCGAGCCCAAGACCGACGGCAGCGCCGGCACGATCGCGCTCGACAGCCTGAACCTGGCCGTCCTGCGGGCCCACAAGGCCCGGCAGGACGCGGAGCGCCTGGCGTGGGGCTCCGCGTGGCAGGACTCGGGCAAGGTCTTCACCCAGGAGGACGGCTCGCCCCTGCACCCGGCGACCGTCTCCGAGACGTTCCGCCGCATCCTGGCGGTCACGGACCTGCCACCGATCACACTCCGTGATCTACGCCACATCGCGGCCACCCTGACCCACGGAGGCGGCGGGGACATCCACACGGTGAAGGAGGTCCTGCGCCATTCCACCATCGCCCTGACCTCGGATACGTACACGAGCCTGCTGCCCGAACTCGATCGCGAGATAGCCGAGAAGGCGGCGCGGCTCATTCCGAGGAGCCGCCGGAAAACGCCCAATGGCCAGGACTCCGGCGCTCCCGCTCACGCATCGCTCACGCACGAGCCGAAAACGAAACAGCGCCCCGACCGGCCTGAGCCGATGGAGGCGCTGCCTCGCAGGTCGGAGGAGGTCTCCTCGACCGATGAGAGTGGGCCATCAGGGGCTCGAACCCTGAACCAATGGATTAAAAGTCCACTGCTCTGCCAATTGAGCTAATGGCCCGCACCCCGCAGCATAGCCCGGCGGTGCGCGGAGTCCCGAGCCGTGTCCCCGCGATCCGTCGCCGAAGTCCGGCGGCGTGCCGTTCGGGAGCGTGCCCGGGGCGGCTCGTGGTCGGTCAACGCGCAGGGCCCGTACGGCACTTGCGTGCGGTACGGGCCCTGCGGTCAGTCAGCTGCGGCAGTTGTGTCAGCCGTTGCGCTTCCAGCGCGGCTTGTCGTCGCGGCGGCCGAAGGAGCCGGTGCTGGTGGCGCCGCGGTGGCCGGAGGTGCGGCCCTGGGGGCGGTCGCCGCCGGAGCGGAAGCCGCCGCCCGAGGAGGGGCGCTCGTCGCGGCGGTCGCGGTTGTACGGACGGTCGCCGCCGGAGCGGAAGCCGCCGGACGGACGGTCGTCGCGCCGGAAGCCGCCGGACGGGCGGTCGTCACGGCGGTAGCCACCGGAGGCCGGACGGTCGTCGCGGTTGAACGAACGGCCCGGACGGTCCCGGTCGCCGCCACGGTTGAAACCGCCGCCGGAACGGTCGTCACGACGCTCGTACGAACGGCCGCCACGGTCATCACGCCGGTCGTCACGCCGGTCATCCCGACGGAAACCACCCGAGGACGGACGGTCGTCACGGTTGAACGAACGAGCCGGACGGTCCCGGTCCCCACCACGATTGAAACCGCCGCCCGAGCGGTCGTCGCGACGCTCGTACGAACGGCCGCCACGGTCATCACGCCGGTCGTCACGCCGGTCATCCCGACGGAAACCACCCGAGGACGGACGGTCGTCACGGTT